>JAICSR010000102.1 GCA_025936795.1 Ktedonobacterales bacterium
ATCTTCGTCGCTCGCGCCCTCGCCTGCGTCGCCTGCGTCGTGGGTCTCCCACCAGCCCGGCGTCAGCACCACCCGCGCGAAATCCTCGGCGGTGGTTCCCGCTGGCAGCAGATCGGCGAAGCGCTCAGGACGCCCACGCTGCGCCTCCACTGCATCGAGATCGCTGTCACCTGGCGTAGCAGAATTGGCGTCGCTGGCGTCATCCTGCGCGCTGTCGAAGGCGGTGGGGTCGCTGCTATAGCGGTCCACCTCGGCGCCCGCGCGCGTGACGCGGTAGCCAGAGACGACCTCGCCATATTGGTAAACGGTGACGATGGTCGCGCCATCGAGCGCGCGCGACAGCTCGACATCCAGCCCTTCGGTGCGCGAGCCAAGCTCCAGCAGCGGCGCCCAGGCGCCCGCGCCGTGCGGGCGCAGCAGCAGATAGCGATAGGCGGCGTCGAGCGCGGCGTCATCCACACGCGCCAGGACAGCCGTGTATGACCCCTCGACCCGCAACGCCTGTGGGCGCTCCTCGCGTGCGAAGACGCCATCGAGCGCAGCCTCGACCTGTTCAGTCGTGCGGTTCTGAATGTGAAAAATCACGCTGGCAATTGTCATGCGTCCATTGTACACACCTCAGCGCCTCTCGTTGCAACTGCTCTTGAGCGCGTGATGACCGCGCATGTGCAGGAGCCATTGGGAGGGCTACGCGCGTTGACAGCGCGCCGCTGACGGGGCTAAGCTTGACCCTGGCGCCTCCGCGTAGACCGCACATGCGAGGAGGGGCGATGCGGCGAGAATCGAGTTGCGCTGGCAAGAAAGCTCAGGGAAGTCATGGCCGTGAAGCCCCAGAAGACGGAGCAACGACGCGCGCGACCGGCGGCGCCAGCGAGCGAGGCGACGGCGAGCGAGCCAATGGCCCCCTACTACCTGATCGAGGGCGGAGCGCCGCTGCATGGCGAGGTGGCGCTGAGCGGGGCGAAGAACGCCGCCACCAAGCTGATGGTCGCCTCGCTACTCACCGAAGACCAGTGCGTCATCCGCAATGCGCCGCTGCAACTGGGCGACCTGATGATTACCGAGAGCGTCGTGACGGCGCTGGGCGCTGAGGTCACGCGCAGCGAAGAGCATGTCGCCGTCATCCAGACCCGCAAGATCACCCATAACGCCGTGCCGCTGGAGTTGGGGCGCAAGAATCGGCTGGCCGTGCTGACCGCCGGGCCGCTGCTGCATCGCACGGGCGAGGCGATCATCCCGGAGCCAGGCGGCGACCGCATTGGCCGCCGCCCGATCAACTTCCACACCGACGGACTCCAGCAGATGGGCGCCATTCTGGAGGCGCGCAACGGCCTCTACTACTTCCGCACGCCCTCAGGGCTGCGCGGCGCGACGATTGACCTGCCCTTCCCCAGCGTCATGGCGACCGAGACGCTCATCATCGCCGCGACCCTCGCGCGTGGCGTCACGACCATTCAGAACGCCGCCATCGAGCCAGAGATCATTGACCTCATCAAGTTTCTGCAGAAGATGGGCGCCATCATCGAGCAGCGCGTGGACCGCAAGATCGTCATCGAGGGCGTGGACCGGCTGCACGGCGCCGAGCATCGCGTCATCGCCGACCGCAGCGAAGCCGTCTCACTGGCCATCGCGGCCTATCTGACGCATGGCGACGTGCGCGTGGTCGGGGCCGATCAGGGCGTGCTGCTGACCTTCCTCAACGCGCTCTACCGCGTCGGGCTGGACTTCGCGGTAGACGACGACGGCATCCGCTTCTTCGGCGGCGACAAGCCGATCAAGCCAATCGCGCTGGAGACAGATGTGCATCCCGGCTTCATGACCGACTGGCAGCAGCCGTTCACGGTGCTGCTGACGCAGGCGCAGGGGATGTCGGTGATCCACGAGACGATCTACGAAGACCGCTTCAGCTACACACACAGCCTCAATACGATGGGGGCCGACACGGGCCTCTACTCAAAGTGCCTGGGGGAACTGAATTGCCGCTTCCGCGAGCGCAATTTCAACCATAGCTGCGTGGTGCGTGGCCCGACGCCGCTGCGCGCGACCGAGCTGACGATGCCCGATGTGCGTGCGGGCGCCTCGTATATCCTGGCGGCGCTCTGCGCGCAGGGAACCTCGCAGGTGCGCGGCATCGAGCATATCGAGCGCGGCTACGAGAATCTGGCCATCAAGCTGCGCGACCTGGGCGCCCACATCACGCGCGTGCCAGAGTAGCGCAGCGGAGTAGCGCGCCGCCAGCGTCGCCGTGAAACACAGCCGTCGCGCGAGCGTATAGCATCATATATCATAGAGCATCATGCACCGGAACCGGCGATGAGACAGCGCTGAGGAGAGAGCCGATGCCATTCCCGCCTATCCCCAAGATTCCCGATTTTCGCAGACTGAAGCCGCGCTTTGGCGACCTCCTGCGCGATCATCGCACGCTGCAAGGGCTGAGCATCGAAGACCTCGCGGCGGAGGCGGAGATTGCCCCCGTCGCGCTGAGCGAGATCGAGGCGGGAACCCGTTCGTCGCCGCCCAAGAAAGTGGTGAAGGCGCTGGCGGATGCGCTCGACTTGAGTGGCGAGGACAAGACCGACTTCTTCGACGCCGCCGAGCTAAGCTCACTCGCCATGAATGGGCTGTTTGGCCCTGGCGGGATGTTCGGCCCCCCGACGTCGGAGAAGCAGGCGCCCGCAGCCGCGATCTTCGTCTTCCTGATCGCCGACATCCGTGGCTACACCAGCTATACCGAGCGCGAGGGCGATGAGGCGGCGGCTCAGCTGACGACCGCCTTCACGACGATGGCGCGCGCGGTGATGGAGCAGTGGAACGGGCGGCTGGTCGAGATGCGCGGCGATGAGGCGCTGGGCGCGTTCGCCTCGGCGCGTCAGGCGGTGCAGGCGGCGGCTGACCTGCACGAGCGCTATATCACGCACGCGGTTGCGCATCTGGGGCTACCGACCGGCATCGGCATTGGCCTGGATGTCGGCGAGGCGGTTCCGGTGGATGATGGCTATCGCGGCGCGGCGCTCAATCGGGCGGCGCGGCTGTGCAGCCTGGCCGCCCCTGGCGAGACGCTGGTCTCGCCGGGCATCGTCTACGTCGCGCCGCATATCAAAGGGGTGCGCTTCGTGCCGCGCGGCCAGGAATATCTCAAGGGCTTCCCAGAGCCAGTGACGATTTTGCTGGCGGCGCCCGCTGAGGCGGTGGAGGCCGAGGCCATCGCCGAGCCTGCCGAGTCCAGCGAGGACCCGGCAGGCGAGCCCTAGTCCGCGCAGGCGGACTTCGTGGCCCGCAGGCCAGCCAGGCGCGGTTTGAACCGCCAGCCGACGGCGCCGCCCGAACGCCCGCGCTAACACTTCACCACAGCCTCGCCAGAGAGGACGCGCACGCCGTCGGCCCGCGCGCACTCGGTGCGCAGCGTCACGATGCGCTTCTCCGCGCGCACAGCGCTGACCTCGACGCTGGCCGTGACCGTCTCGTCGACATAGACAGGCGCCTCAAAGCGCAGCGTCTGCCCCAGATAGATGCAGCCCGGCCCAGGCAATTGCTCGCCCAGCGCGGCTGAGAGCAGGCTAGCGACAAAGATGCCATGGACGATGGGGCGGCCAAACGGCGCCTGCGCAGCGTAGGCGGCGTCGAGGTGGATGGGGTTGCCGTCGCCCACCAGCGCCGCAAACTGCGCGACGCTCTCCGCCGTGAATGTGTAGGAGCGCGTGGCGCGCTGCCCCACGGTCGGCAGCGCGCCGCCCTCGCTCGGTTCTGCCATAGATGCTCGCCCTCCTGTGTTCATTGGCGTGGCGTCAGACCTCACCCCCAGCCCCTCTCCTGCAAGGAGGGGGGAGCCAGCAGATTCCCAGCTTCCGCAAGGTGAGCCAAGCGCACAGGCGAGGTTCCCCCTCCCCTCGCAGGGGAGGGGGACAGGGGGTGAGGTCTCCAGCCACTCATGGCCGTAGCCCCTCGCCTGCCACGCGCGTCGCCTGCGCCGCCTGCGCCGCCTGCGTCACATAGCGGTCGTAGAGCGCCGACTTGACGACCTTGCCCATCACATTGCGCGGCAGCGTCTCGGCGAAGACGATGGCCTTGGGAATCTTGTAGCGCGCAAGCTTGCCGTCGCAGAAAGCCAGCACGTCCGCCGCCGTCAGTGCGCCCGGCTGGCGTGGCACGACCACCGCTAGCCCCACCTCACCCCACTTCGGGTCGGGCTGCCCCAGCACGGCGACCTCGGCGATGCCTGTGTGGGTCGCCAGCACGCCCTCGACCTCCGCCGGATAGACATTCTCGCCGCCAGAGATGAACATGTCTTTCTTGCGCCCGACGATGTAGTAGTAGCCCTCGGCGTCCACCTGGGCCAGATCACCCGTGCGCCACCAGCCATCGGGCGCCGCCTCCGCCGTCGCCTCTGGCCGCCGCCAGTAGCCTGAGCAGACATGCGGGCCAGCCAGCGCCAGCTCACCCACCGCGCCAGCAGGCGTCTCGCGGCCCTCCTCATCCACCAGCCGTGCGCGTGAGTGAAAGACCGGGCGGCCTACCGAGCCAGCCTTGCGCACGGCGTCTTCGGGCGCCAGGCTGAAGCAGTTGACGCCGACCTCGGTCAGCCCGTAGCCCTGGCAAAACTCCAGCCCGCGCGCCGCATAGCCCGCGATGATCGGCAGCGGACACGGCGAGCCGCCCGTGATGAGGAAACGCAGCGACGAGAGATCCGCCGTCGGGAACTCTGGCGCCTCCAGCAGCATCTGGAAGACGGTTGGCACGGCGAAGGCCACCGTGCAGCGCTCGCTCTCGATGGCGCGCAACACAGCGGCGGGGCTGGTGTCGCGCAGCAAGACGACTGTGCCGCCAAGGTGGTAGAGCGGCGTCGTTAGCACGTTCAGGCCGCCCGCATGGAAGAACGGCGCGAAGATCGGCGCGATATCGTTCTCGCGCAGCCCCCACGATATCTGCGTGTTGATCGCATTCCACGTCAGCATGCGGTGCGAGAGCATCGCGCCCTTGGGAACGCCCGTCGTGCCAGAGGTATAGAGGATCAGCGCGATCTCCTCACCATCGCGGCTGGCGAAGGGGCTGGCGCGGGCGGCCATCTCAGCGTCATCGCCGGGGAAGCTCGCCATGTCCAGCAGCGTCATCGGTTGGCCAGTTGCGTGGGCCGCCGCCTCAGCCTGGCTACGCTGCGCCGCATCGTGCAGCAGCGCCACCGGCTCGCAGTCGCGCAGGATGCCTGCTAGCTCAGCCACGGTCAGCCGCCAGTTCAGCGGCGTGAAGATGGCGCCGAGCAGCGCGCACGCGAAGAAGGCGTCCAGATATTCGGGGCAGTTGGCCGCGAGCGCCGCGACCCGATCGCCCTGCCGCACGCCCTGCCGCTCTGCCAGCGTGGTGGCCAGCGCACGCGCGCGGCGATTGAGCGTGCGATAGCTCAGACGTGCGCCGGTCGCGACATCCACCAGGCCGATCTGGTTGGGCGCGAACTGCGCGCGGCGCTCCAGCCACTCGCCCACCCCAATGAAGCCGCCGCCGTAGCCCAGAAAGGTTCCGCTGGTCGTCATGCGTTCACATCCCTCCCCCAGCGCAGCGCCGTCGCGCCCCAGGTGAAGCCGAGGCCTGCGCTGGCCGCGACGACGAGATCACCATCATGCAGCCGCCCCTGCGCGCTCGCCAGCTCCAGCGCCAATACCTGATCGGGCGCGCCGATGTGGCCGTATTCTGAGAGGTAGAGCGATTGATCGTCGCGCAGATCGAGCAACTGCAAGATATGCCGGTGCATCGAAGGTTTCATGTGGTTGATCGCCAGAAACGCGATGTCCTGCGGCTTGCAGCCGCTGCGCTCGACCGCCTCACGCACCACCTGCACGAAGTTGCGCTCGGAGACGCCGCTCAGCCCCTCTCTGAGATGGGCGCTGTCGGAGACGTGGAAGGTGTGCAGCCCCTGCCGCAGCGTCTCCTGCGAAGTCGGCTGCCGCACACCGCCCGCCGGAATCGTCACGTCTTCAGAGAGCGAGCCATCGGTGATGAACGACGAGGCCAGCACCTGATTGCGCTGGTGGCCGCGCCGCAACACCATCGCGCTGCCGCCGTCGGAGAGGTTGAAGAGGAAACGCGCCGTGTGGTCGCGCAGATTGATCAGGTCGCCGGTGCGGTGGCCGCCGCAGATCAACACCGTGCGCAGACGCTGGTCGGCGGTCATCAGATCGCGGGCCAGCTTCAGCGCCAGCACGTTGGTCGTGCAGAGCGCCACCGCCTCGAACGCCCACGCGCGTTTGGCGCCGAGCAGATATTGAATGCGATTGGCTGCGGACCAGACGTAGAAGTCTTTGTGCATGCTGCCAGAGTAGAGGATCAGATCGAGTTCCTCTGGCTCGACACCCGCACGGGCCAGCGCCAGTCGCGCCGCACGCACGGCCATCGCCGAGGTCTGATCCTCGTAGCTGGCGAGCCGCTTCGAGACGATGCCCATCTTCTCGCGGACGATCTCCTCCGGGATGCCGCTCTCCGCCGCGATCTCTGCGGCGGTCTGCGTCCGTTCGGGGAGGTAGGTCGCCAGCGCCATCAGGCCAACCGCGCGCTCCTCTTCGCCATTGCTCACTCAGGTCTCCTTACGGGCGACGTCGGAACCAGTCGAGTGGCCCACGTCGCTGTGCGGGCGCCTGCTCCGGTGGGGCTGCGGCAGGCGCCGGGGATGTCGTTGGGGGCGGCTCCGCAGCGGATGTGGCTTCTGGAGCTGTGGGCGCGAAGCCCGCGAGTGGATGCGCCTGCAAGAAGCCCAGGAACAGCGCGCGGAACTCGTCGGGCTTTTCGAGCAGCGGCGAGTGGCCGCAATCGTCAAGCACGCGCTCCTCGTAGCCACCGCCCTGCGCGCGATAGTGATCGAGGACAAAGCGCAACTGCTGAAGCATCGGCTGCGGCGGGCAGACCTCCTCGCCGGGCCAGCCAGGGATGACGCCCAGCTTGCCGAGCGCGGCGGGGTCCACGGCGGCGCTGTCGCTCACCATCAGGTCGTCGGCGCCGCGCACCCAGAGGATTGGCGGCTGCGGCGCGATGTTGGCGAGGCCGCACAGGTCGCAATACTTCGGAGAAAGCGCGTTGTTCGCCCCCCAGACACCCGGCCCGCTGAAGGGCCAGTTGGGCGAAGACTGCCCGTCGCCGGGATAAAACTGCTCGCCGATGACCATCAGCAGCATCTGCTCTACCAGCGCGTCTTCGCGTTCTGGCGTGAACGAGAAGGTGGGCTTGACGATCAGGCTGCGCAGGGCGCTGCGTGGCGTGAAGGGCGAATCGGCGGTGAAGTTGTGCTCTTTGTACGCCTCGACGACCGGCGGCGCGATCAGGCCGCCACCGCTGCCCGCAAAGTCGTCGTAGTTCGGAAGGGCGGGCGCGCCATGCGAGCCACCATAGCCCCAGGGTGAGCCAGCCGCATGCAGCGTTAGCGTTTTGACGCGCTCAGGATGGTCAATCGTGTACTGCATGACGATATTGCCGCCGAGCGACCAGCCGAGCAGGTGAAACTGCTCCCAGCCGAGCGCCTCGACAAGCGCCTCCAGGTCGTCGCTGAAATCGCGCAGACCACGCTGCGCATCCGCAGGCTTCGCCTCGCTGGCGCCATAGCCACGCAGATCGGGCGCGACGCAGGTGTAGCCGGGCAGACTGGCGATCAGCTCCTCGAAGAAGCGCGCTGAGGAAGCGTTGCCATGTACCAGCAGCAGTCGCTCACCATCCTCCGTCCGGCTGGCGTAGATGTGTTGGCGCAGGCGACTGGTCGCGACGGTACGCGAGCGCACGCCGGGCAGCAGTGGATAGTTGGATCGCGGGGGAACGCTATCCCAGATGTTTCCTGTGCTCACATGAGCCTCCCTTGAGTGGGCCTGTGAGTGACAAGCGTGTCTACGAGAGCTACAAGCTGGACGATGGCATATCCTGACCAGGCGCATCTGCTCAGGCTACCCAGACGCGGAACCCACGCTCGTCGCGCCACAGCACAATACACTACCGCTATTGTGTCCCACGGATGAGCGCGCCGACAAAGCGTGTATGCTCAAGCGCGACTCGGAGGCCCGCGATGGCGGATGCGATGGCGGGATGCGATGGCGGGAGAGGACGCGGGCGCGCCCCCTCCGCCGTGATGTGCGATGGTGTGCGCTATGGCCAGACCGCCGACGCCTTGATGAAGCCACTCACCGGAGTCAGCGTGCCGTTCTTGATCTGCAAGAACTCGAAGTCGCTGATGCCGCCGTGCTGCTGCGCCGACCAGGTGATGGTGGGGCCGAAGCCGGTATCATAGCTGTTGAAGTCGGTATTGAGCGCTGTCTGGAGGCTGGCGCGGGTCGGGTTGGCTCCCGATTTGCTCAGCGCATCCAGCATCAGCTTCGACATGATGTAGCCATAGAACTTGTAGGCGCTGAAGGTCGTGTCGCTGGTCGTCGCGGCCAGATACTGCTTGCCAATATCGGTGTTGACATCGGCATAGCCACTGACATAGACACCCTCGCCAGCCGAGCCAAGCACCTTCGCCCAGGAGTTGTCGGACATCGGGTAGTTGGCCAGATAGCCGATGGACGGCTTGTACCCCTGCGACGCCGCCGTCAGGATGAACTGCGCGGTCGGGCCGGGCAGGCCGTTGAGCACGATCAGGTCGGGCTTGGCCGCCTTGAGCGTCTGCACCGCGCTGCTGAAGTCCGTCTGCGTCGCCTTGTAGCCGACCGACGCCACCAGATTCGCGCCGTTCTTGGTCAGTTCCTCGCCCAGCGTGGTCTTTTGCTGGAGGCCCAGCACGTCATCCTCATAGAGCAGCGCGACATTCTTGGCCTTGAGGGTCGTCGTGGCGTAGTAGCCGATCACATGGCCCTCATCGCCGTAGTTGGGCTGCGTCATCCAGAGCCAGGGCAGCGCGGCGCCGCTGGCGTCTTTGAACTGCGCGCCGCCGCCAATCGGGTCAATAAACGGGATGCCCTTGGGGCCAAGGTAGGCCTCGGCGACATTGGCATTGCCTGAGCCACAGACCTGGAAGATGGCGAAGGCATTGTCCTGCTCGATCAGCTGGCGCACGGCGTCTTTGGTCTTGGTCGAGTCGCCGCTGTCGCTGACCTGGATCAGCTTGACCTGCCGCCCGTTGATGCCACCAGCCGCGTTGATCTTATTGATGTAGAGCTGATCGCCATCGAGGATGGGCTGGCAGATGACCTTGATCGGGCCGGTGGTGTCGAGAACCGCGCCAATCGTGATGGTCTTTGCATCCACGCCGGGCGCGCTGGCGGCGCTGGCGCCGCCTTGTCCGGCGCAGGCAGTGAGCGCCAGCAGGCCCAGCAGCACTGCTGGCGCTCCAGCGCGGGCGAGCAGGGACGGTCTACGGAGGTTGCTCAGCCGGGAGATGAACGGCATCGTAGGCTCTCCTGTGTTCTCGCGCGCTCAACATCACTGCATCACGGCGCGCGACTCCGGGGGGATTCGCAGACATGACAACTGAGTCATGTGTCAGTTCATATACACGACCGCTGGCTTCCCTGTCAAGCTCTCGCGACAAGATTCGGCGAGATTCGGCGAGATTCGCTCCCAGCGGGCGAGGAGAGATCCGAAAAGCCCCTCTCCCGCTGCGGCGGGAGAGGGGTTGGGGAGGGGGCAGCCAGACGCCAGCGCCTACTGAGGTGGTATCAGGCGCCCTGGAAGACGGGGGCGCGCTTCTCCAGAAAGGCGCGGCGACCCTCGTCGAAGTCGTTCGAGGTGGCGCAGGCGACGAAGCTCTCAATCTCCTGCGCAAGGCCCGCTGGGAGGTCGAGGTCGAGTCCGCTACGGATGGCGCGCTTGGCGGCGGCGAGCGCGAGCGGCGCGTAGGCGCCAATCGCCTGCGCCAGCTCCAGCGCGGTCGCCTCGGCTGCGCCGATGGGCGTCACGATGTCCACCAATCCCCACTGCTCGGCGGTTCGCGCATCAATCTCGCGTGCGCCCAGCACCATCGTCAGGGCGTGGCCCATACCGATCAGGCGGGCGATGCGCTGCGTGCCGCCATAGCCGGGGATAATGCCCAGCTTGACTTCTGGCATGGCGAAGCGCGCATCTTCCGCCGCCACACGGATGTCGCAGGCCGCCGCCGTCTCCAGCCCGCCGCCGTAGGAGTGACCTTTCATCGCACAGATGTAGACCTTGGGCGAGCGCTCGATGGCGTCGAGCGTCTCATGGATGCTGGCGAGCCAGTTGGCAGTGTTGGCGCCGCGATGCTCCCACTCCGCGACCACGTCCATCTCGCGGATGTCGGCGCCGACAGTGTAGAGTCGCTCGCCTGCGCCACGGACGACGACGGCGCGCACCGCTGGGTCGGCGTCAAGCGCGCGAACGTAGCCCCCTAGCTCCTCGAACATGCCGGTCGTCAGCATATTGCGCGGCGGATTATCAAATATCAGCGTGGCTACCTGGCCCTCGCGTTGCACCCGTACAGTTCCCATGAGTTCTTGCTCCCTTCGCTAGCTCAACTGAAGATTGTCGCTGGAGTCGCGGCGCGCGGCCTCCACAGGCAAGGATAGCTCCCAGCCCATTCCGGTCGCGTTACGCGCAGCGTTACGGCAGGCAAGGTGTGACGCGACTCACAGGCGCAGGAAGCGAGCGAAGGGAAGTCGCGGCCATGAATGGCCAGCGCACGACGCCCTGGGCATAAATGCCCGCTTGCGCGCCGCCGCGCCCGCCCAGATCGGCCTTCAGGCCACGTCCGCCATGTGCTCCGGCCTTTCAAGGCCGAGAGGATGGTTCTCGCGCCTACTTGACAGCGGCAGGTGGCCGTGGCATAGTGATGCGACATGACGAGTCAGTCATGTGACGTGAACGTCATGTTTTCCCCGCGCGGGATTCGCCCAGCCTTGCTTCACCTTGCTTCAATGGAGAGGAGGCGGCGCATGCAAGCGTTCTTGCAGGTCACGTTTTCGGGCCTCGTCACTGGCAGCCTCTATGGCCTGCTAGCGCTTGGCCTCGTCCTGATCTACCGCACGACCGGCGTCCTCAACTTCGCCTACAGCGCGCTCTCGACCTTTGGCGTCGGCTTCCTCTACGTGCTGGAGACGAGCAAGGGGATGAACTTCTGGCTCGCCCTGCCGCTCAGTCTGCTCTTTGCCGCTGCGCTGGGCGCCGCGATGGAGCGGCTCTTTGCGCGGCCCGTGCTGCATGCGCCAGTCTTCACGAAGGCCATCGCCACACTGGCGCTCGCGCTCGTCCTCAGCACCGTCGCCCAGGCCATCTGGCCGCAGCTCGCGCAGACGGAGCATTTCCCCACGCCCTTCGAAGGCGCCGCAGTCAGCGTTGGTGGCGTCTTCATCACGGCGGCGGCGTGCAGCGCGCTGGTCGTCACGGTCGTAGTCGTCGCCGCGCTGACGCTCTTTC
>JAICSR010000117.1 GCA_025936795.1 Ktedonobacterales bacterium
CTAAGCTGCACAAGCCCGGCTTTTGTTAGGAGAACCTGGCGTGAGAATCGCTCGCGCAGCGCCGCTTGGCGCCTGCCCGCGTGGCGTGTTACGCTGTGACGGCGCCTGCGGGCGGCGTCGTGCCTTGCGCCGACGATATGAGCCATATCGAGGGGGATATGCGATGAGCGATGACGCCACACCGCGCGAGCAGCGCGAGCAGGCCATGGCGCGGGCTGAAGTGGACGCTGAGGCGCAGGCTGAGGCCAATCGCTGGCGCGAGACGACCTACCGCCGCGCGGTCGAGCGCATGGGCGAGCGGCAGCCCGACTTCACCACCAGCTCTGAGATCGAGGTACAGCCGCTTTACAGCGAGGCCGGCCTCGCGGGCTGGCAGCCGGAGCAGGCGCTGGGCTTCCCCGGCGAGTATCCGTACACGCGCGGCATCCAGCCGACGATGTATCGCGGGCGGCTCTGGACGATGCGGCAATACGCTGGCTACGCGACCGCCGAGGAGTCGAACCGCCGCTATCGCTATCTGCTGGAGCAGGGCGGCTCTGGCCTCTCGGTCGCCTTCGACCTGCCGACCCAGATGGGCTACGACGCCGACCACACGCTGGCGGAGGGCGAGGTGGGCAAGGTCGGCGTCTCGATCTCTAGCCTTGAAGACATGCGCGTGCTCTTCGATGGCATCCCGCTGGAGCGCATCACCACCTCGATGACGATCAACTCGACCGCCAGCATCTTGCTGGCGCTCTACATCGCGGTGGCGCGCGAGCAGGGCGCCGACGTGCGCAAGCTCTCCGGCACGGTGCAGAACGACATCCTGAAGGAATACATCGCGCGCGGCACGTACATCTATCCGCCCAGCTCCTCGATGCGCATCATCACCGACCTGTTCCGCTACTGCGCCGATGAGGTTCCGCGCTGGAACACCATCAGCATCAGCGGCTACCACATCCGCGAGGCCGGCTCGACGGCGGCGCAGGAGATCGGCTTCACGCTCGCCAATGGCATCGCCTACGTGCAGGCCGCCATCACGGCTGGCCTCGACGTGGATGGATTCGCCGGGCAACTCTCCTTCTTCTTCAACTCGCACAATATCTTCTTCGAGGAGGTCGCCAAGTTCCGCGCAGCGCGGCGCATGTGGGCGCGCATCATGCGCGAGCGCTTCCACGCGCGTGACGCCCGCTCGCAGATGCTGCGCTTCCACACGCAGACGGCTGGCTCGACGCTGACGGCGCAACAGCCCGACAACAACATCATGCGCACGGCCTATCAGGCGATGGCGGCGGCGCTCGGTGGCACGCAATCGCTGCACACCAACGCCAAGGACGAGGCGCTCTCGCTGCCCACTGAGGATTCTGCGCTGCTAGCGTTGCGCACGCAGCAGGTGCTGGCGTATGAGACAGGCATTGCTGACACAGTGGACCCATTGGCCGGGTCGTACTACGTCGAGGCGCTGACCAACGACCTGGAGCGGCTCGCGTGGGAATACATCGAGAAGATTGATGCGCTGGGCGGCAGCGTGCGCGCGGTCGAGCAGGGCTACATCCAGCGCGAAATCGAGGAGGCGGCGTATCGCTACCAGCGCGACCTGGACGAGCAGCGGCGCATCGTCGTCGGCGTCAACAAGTTCCAGTCAGCCGAGTCGAAGCTACCGCCGATTCTGAAGGTGGACGCCGAGGCCGGACGGCGTCAGGCGCAGCGCGTGGCCGACCTGCGTGCGCAGCGCGACAACGCGGCGGTTGGCGCGACGCTGGCGGCGCTGGAGGAGGCGGCGCGCGGCTCAGCTAATCTGATGCCGCGCATCCTGGCGGCGGTCGAAGCCTACGCCACACTCGGCGAGATCAGCGATATCCTGCGGCGTGTCTTTGGCGAGCAGCACGAGGAACGGCGTCTCTAGCCGTCTCTCAGCGCGAGAAAGTGGTGATTGATGGGGACCTCTGACAACGGCCAGTCGCCACTCGGCGACGAGAGCCTGCATCGCGAGCGCATCGAGTACATCGAACAGCGGCTGGCGTCGCTAGTGGCTGAAGGCGCCGACCCGCACGCGGCGGCGCGCTCATCGTTAGCTGAGCGCATGGCGGAGCTAGGTGTTCCAGGGGTCAGCGTCGCCGTGATCGAGGGCGGACAGATCGCCTGGGCGCGTGGCTACGGCGTCGTGGAGGCTGGGCAGTCGGAGCGCGTGACACCTGCGACGCTCTTTCAATGCGCCTCGATCAGCAAGCCAGTCGCTGCTGTCACCGCGCTGCGGCTCGTCGAATCGGGCGTGTTGAGCCTCGATGAAGACGTGAACGAGCGGCTGACCTCATGGAAAATTCCGCCGATCACCTATTGGAATGACCAGGGTCGCGTGGAGGCGCCGCCACGCATCACCGTGCGCCAACTGCTCTCGCACACCGCAGGGCTTACGGTGCATGGTTTTCCTGGCTATCCAGTTGGTACGCCGCTGCCCCGGCTGACCGAAATCCTGAATGGCGAGCCGCGCGCCAATACCCCACCGATTCGCGTAGATACCCTGCCTGGCGTCCAGATGCGCTATTCTGGCGGTGGCTACACCGTCCTGACGCAACTGCTCCAGGATGTCACTGGCCAGGCGTTTCCTGCGCTGGCCCGTGAGTTGACGCTGGACCCGCTGGGGATGAACGCCAGCAGCTTCGAGCAACCGCTCCCTCCTCAGCGCGCGCGCCTCGCCGCCAGAGCGCATCGTACCCAGCGGCAGCCTGTCCCCGGCGGCTGGCATATCTACCCAGAGCTGGCGCCCGATGGCCTGTGGGCGCCGCCAAGCGATCTCGCGCGCTTCGCGCTTGGCCTGCAAGCGGCGTTGCGCGGCGAACCGGGAGCGATTCTCTCGGCGGCGACTGTGCGCGAGATGATGACCGCGCAGGCGACCGAGCAGGGCGTGGACGCCGTCGGGCTGGGTGTCTTTCTGAGCGGCGAAGGGGAGACGGCGCGTTTCGCGCATTCCGGTGGCAACGCGGGCTTTTCCTGCCAACTGGTGGCGTATCAGCGACGAGGACAGGGCGCAGTTGTCATGACCAATAGCGATGACGGATGGTTTGTTATTCTGGAGCTCTGCAATACCATCGCCGAAGCCTATGGATGGCCAGACTATCAGCCATTTCGGCTGAGCGGCGCGTGGGAGATACCCGACGACGCGATGGCGGCCGCGATCGTCGGAACCTATGCGGACAGCGCCGGAAGGCGGTGCGTCATCGAGGCCGACGGCGATGCGTTCTGGCTGAAATTAGGCGAGCAACCGCCGCTGCCACTCGAACATGACGTGACAACCAGCTTCACAGTCGAGGGGGTGGCCGCCTCAGTGCGGTTTGTGGTGGGAGCATCCGGCGCCGTCTCAGCGCTCATGCTGCGCCAGAATGGGCGCGACATCACCTTGTCCAGGCAAGCCGATATGCCTGCTGAACGTCCTCGCTGAGCGCGCTCCTGACGCCGGCGCGGTCCCACGACCAAGCCCTCTTGCGTGGCCGTGTATACTGCGGGCAAGCCGGGCGACCATTGATCGTGTCCCGGCGTCAGGGGTGAGGAGGGCCGCGCGATGCGCGAGCCAGGAGTGGCGACGGCGCCGTCGCCCATGTCTTCGGCGCTGAGCGCCGCGCCACGTTCCGATGCGCTGCCGTTCGTGATCCTGAATCCCGCGAGCAATGGTGGGCGCGCGGCCAGGCTGCGCAAGGTCATCGAGCAGGCGCTGCTGGGTGGGCGCGGCGAGCTGGCGCTGACGCAGGCCAGGGGCGATGCGACGCGGCTGGCGGCTGAGGCGGCGCGGGCCGGGCGCGACGTGGTGGTGGTCGGCGGTGATGGCGCGATTCACGAGGCGGCGGGCGGCGTCATCGCGTCGGGCGCCACGGTCGCATTCGGCGTCGTGCCGGCGGGCAGCGGCAACGACTTCGCGCTGCATGTCGCGCATGCGCCGCTCGATCCCCTCCGCGCGCTCGATCTCGCGCTGACGGCGCCGGTTGATCCGGTAGACGTGGGCATGGTCAACGGCGAGTGCTTCGTCAACGCGCTCGGCGTTGGCCTCGACGCCAATGTCGCCGTGCGCGCCGAGCGCCTCAAGCGCTACGGACTCTCCGGCCATGCGCTCTACATGGCCTCTGCGCTGACCGAGCTACACTTCCACTACGATGACTGCCCCACGCTGACACTCCAATACGACGACGCGGCGCCCATTCACCAGGTCTTCGCGCTGGTCGCCATGAGCATTGGGCCGACGTATGGCGGTGGGTTCAAGATCAATCCCGACGCCGACCCCCAAGATCAGCTGTTCGATATGTGCATGCTCTCGAAGCCGCCGCTGCTGCGCGCATTGCGGCTCCTGCCTGCCGTCGAGCGCGGCAAGCATATCGGCCAGCCAGAGACGCGCATCGTCCGCTGCCAGCGCGTCACGCTGGAGTCCGATCACCCGATCAACGCCCAACTGGACGGCGAATTCATGCGGGCGGCGCGCTTCGAGGTCAGCCTGTTGCCCGGCGCGCTGGCGTTACGGCGCGGCCCGACGCCTGCTCCTGTCGCTCGGTAACTGCCCGCTAGCCGATTTGTCGCAGGCCGGATGGAATGGCCCTTCGAGGCGCCCACGCGCATGTGCTAGACTGCCTTGTCGCCCGCGTGGGCAGGCGCCGTCGTGCAAAGGAGGAGCCAGTGTCAGCGTCTGGTGATGAGCGGCAGACGAATACGCAATTGGATGTCACAGAAGCTACCTCAGAAGCTGTCTCAGAGGAGGCGCAGACACTCGCGAACCTGCGGCGTGAGGCCGAGGCGCTGAGCGAGCGGCTACGCGAGGCCGACTACGCCTACTACGTGCTCGATAGCCCCACCATCTCCGACGCCGAGTACGATGGCCTGATGCGCGACCTGCGCGCGCTCGAAGCGGCGCATCCCGAACTCATCACGCCCGACTCGCCAACCCAGCGCGTCTCTGGCGAGCCAGCGGCAGGCTTCAAGAAGTTTCGCCACCTCACGCCGATGCTCAGCCTGGCTAACGTGCGCACACCAGAGGAACTGATCGCCTGGCGCGACCGTGCGCAGAGCATCCTGCCAGAAGCTGTCTTCACCTACGTCGGTGAGCCAAAGATTGACGGCTTGAGCATGAATCTGGTCTACCGCAATGGCGCACTGGAGGTCGGCGCGACGCGCGGCAACGGCGAGGTTGGCGAGAATGTGACGGCCAACGTGCGCACCGTGCGCGACATCCCTGCGCGCCTGCGCAGCCACGACGACGCGCCGATCCCGACGTTAGTGGAGGTGCGCGGCGAGATCTACATGCTGCGCGCCGATTTCGAGGCGCTGAACGAGCGCCTGGCCGATGAGGCGAAGGCGGCGGGAACTGAGCCAAAGCTCTTCGCCAATGCGCGCAATTCGGCGGCTGGCTCGCTGCGCCAGAAAGACCCACGGCTGACGGCGCGGCGTCCGCTCTCGTTCCTCGCCTACCAGATCGCCAGCATCGAGGGCGCGCCAGAGCCGGAGAGCCAGTGGGAGGCGCTCGGCTGGCTGCGCGCGTGGGGCTTTCACGTCAGCGAGCTTGCGACCCAGCTGGCGACGCTGGAGGACGCCCAGCGCTTCGCCGATCATATCGCCCAGACGCGCTTTGAGGTGCCATTCGACATTGATGGCGCCGTCATCAAGATTGACGCGCGCTGGCAGCAGCAGGAGCTAGGCGTGGTCGCGCGCGACCCGCGCTGGGGCATCGCCTACAAGTTTGCGCCGATTGAGGCGAACACGAAGCTGCTCGACATCGTGGTGACGGTTGGACGCACAGGCGCGCTGATCCCCAACGCGCGGCTGGCGCCCGTGCAGATCGGCGGCGTCACCGTCTCGAACGCCACGCTCTTCAACGCGGACGAGGTCGCGCGCAAAGACTTGCGCATTGGCGATACCGTGGTCGTGCAGCGGCATGGCGATGTCATCCCCGGCGTGGTGAAGGCGCTGATCGAGCTACGCGATGGCTCTGAGCAGCCGTGGAGCTTCCCGACGGAATGCCCCATCTGCCACACGCCTGTCGTGCGCAACGAGGACGAGAAAGTCACCTATTGCCCGAATCTGGCCTGCCCTGGCCGACGGCTGGAGGGGCTACAGCACTTCGTCAGCCGGGGCGCGATGGATATTCAGGGCATGGGCGAGATGATCGTGCTGCGGCTGGTGACGGCTGGCCTCGTGCGCGACCCCGCCGACATCTACGCGCTGACCTTCGACAACCTGCTCGCGCTGCCTGGCTTCCAGGCGAAGAGCGCGACCAATCTGCTCAGCGCCATCGAGGCGAGCAAGGAACAGCCCTTCGCGCGCGTGCTGTTTGGCCTGGGCATTCGCTATGTCGGCGAGAAGGCCGCCGAAACACTGGCGGGCGTCTTCCCTGACGCCGACGCGCTGCTCGACGCCAGCGAGGAGCAGATCGCCGCGCTGCCCGGCATCGGCCCCCGCATCGCGCAGAGCGTCTTTCAGTGGGCGCACGACGACGAGAATCGCGCGCTGGTTGGGCGTCTACGCGCGGCTGGCCTGACCCTCACTGCCCCCGCCGATGGCGCGCCGTCAACCGATGGCCTGCCGTTCTCCGGCGAGAGCTTCCTGCTGACCGGCTCGCTCGAACGCCTGACGCGCGGCCAGGCCGAGGAGGCGATTCGCGCGCTGGGTGGCAAGATCGCGACGGCGGTGAGCAAGTCGCTCAGCCACCTGATCGTTGGCGCGGCGCCTGGCAGCAAGCTCGCCAAGGCCGAGAAACTCGGTGTGCCGATCCACGATGAGGACTGGCTGGTCGAGCAGTTGCAGGCGAATAACGCCATGCCCGACGAGCGCCGCCGCACGCGCTAGCCGGGACCGATTGGCGGGTAAACCCGCAGCTAAGGGCCTGCGGGCCGCGAAGCTTGCCTGCGCAGGCTGGGAACGGGGTCGCATCCCAGGCCGCACAGGCGGCCTTTGCGGCGGAACGCCCTTAGCTGCGGGTTCACCTGCCAGACGCATCCCCGCCGGGGCAGCGCCAACGCGGCAAACACCATCAACTGCTAACCACGCGCCTCACGCAGGTGTCTTGCTCTGCTCTGCCTCGCTTGCCTGCGCTTCCGCTTCATGACTCCGCGCTTCAGTTGGCGCATCGCGCAGGCCATCAACCAGCAACACGTCGCGCAGTGTGCGAATCTTGCGTGCCATGTCGCTGCCCTGAGCATCAAAGCTGGTCGCCGAGAGTTCATGCCCATCAGCCCGCGCACGGCTGGCAAGTTTGCCTGCTATCTCGGCGCGCTGCTCCAGCGTTTCGAGCGCAGTCCACAGCGCCGCATCCACCGCGTCGGCCTGGCTGTCTACCAGCGCGTCGCCCGTGTATGCATGGCCCACACGGCAGCGAAAGCGCAGCAATTTGCCGTCGTGAATCTCGCGCAGCGGTCCCTTGCACTCTGGACAGGTGTAGTCCGAGCGGATTCCCACCTCGTCACCTTCCAGATGGGTGTCTGGCGCCAGTCCATCAATGTTTGCTTCCACTCGCAATGTCTTTGCCACGGGAAAGTCTTGCTCAGGAGGGGCAGGCTCGCGAGTCATCCGCACGAGATAGCGCGGAATCTCGGCCAGCGGCAGGCAGGCGTCTACGGCGACATAGGCCAGAGCGCTCTCAGGCATGCTGGCATTGAACGCCTCTGCGGGGTCCTGCACGACTGCCAGACCACCGCGCTGCTTGATGGCGCGCAGCCCGGCGGTTCCGTCATTGAGCGCCCCCGTCAGCACGACGCCGATCACACGCGGGCCATAGGCGAGAGCGGCTGTGCGAAAGAGCGGGTCAATTGCGGGACAATGCCGATTCTCGCGCGGCCCAGCCGCCAGGCGGATCCGCTCGCGCTCGATCAGCAGATGCGCGCCCGGCGGCGCGACATAGATATGTCCGCGCTCAAATGGCTGTCCATTGACGGGGTGCTCAGCAGGCAAGACCCCGGCGCGCGTGAGCAGCGTTGGCAGAATGCTTGGCGTATGCCGCAAGACATGCTGCACGATGAAGACCGCCGCTGGCAGATCGCGCGGCAATTCTTTCACCACTTGCCGCAGCGCGTCCAGGCCACCAGCGGAGGTTCCGATGACGATGATGTTGTGGCCAGGCATCGCATGTACTCCATCCACTGGCAGCCGACACAGCAGACGTCCACCTGTTCGCCTGTGCGAAACGTCAGCGCACATCGGGCGCCAGTGTACGGGATGGGGGGTGGGCGGTTGAAACCGCGTCTCAAGGCGACCTGCGGGCCGCCACAAGACCCGCCTGCGCGGGTCCAATACACGCCCCGATCTGGGACCCGCGCAGGCGGGTCGTGTGGGCGCAGCCCTTCAGGCGCGGTTTTAACCGCTGGCCGCCTACCAGCCGCCTACCAGCCCGCCTCCTCGTGTCCTGTGGCGTTTTCAGCGGCGCGCAGCGGCAGGCGTATCGTGAAGGTCGCGCCTGCGCCCGGCGCGGTGATGACTTCCACATCACCGCCATGCGCCAGGGCGATCTCGCGGGTAATGAACAGGCCGAGGCCCAGCCCACCGTGCGTGGCGTTGTCGTTGCGCGTGCCCTGGTAGAAGCGCGCGAAGAGATGCGATGCGTCTGCCTGCTCCATGCCTGGTCCGAAGTCCTGCACGGCGACCTCGGCGTACAGGCCCTCACGACACACACGCATCTCAATATGATTGGTGTCTGGCGCATACTTGGCGGCGTTCGTCAGCAGATTGCTGAGCACTTGCTCCAGACGGAGCATGTCGCCCATGACGATCAGCGGCTCGTCTGCGACGCTGAGGTCGATGCGCTGAGTGATGTTGAGCTGCAGCGCGTCCACGGTTGCGCGCGCCACATCCGCCAGGTTGAGCGGCGCGCGTTGGAGATCGAGCTTGCCATTTTGCAGTCGCGCCACGTCCACGATGTCGCTCACCAGCGTCCCCAGCCGCTTGACCTGCGAATACGCAATGTTGAGGTAGCGATTGGTACCCGGCTGCGACTCTCCTGCCTTGCGCTTGATGAGCAACTGTAGCGCGACCTGCGCCGAGGTCAGCGGTGAGCGCAACTCATGCGCCGCACGCGCCAGGAACTCATACTGCAAATGGTTGCGCGCGGTGACATCACGGATGACGATGACACCGCCATACACGGCGTCGCCGTTCGCCAGC
This sequence comes from Ktedonobacterales bacterium, assembly GCA_025936795.1. Lineage (GTDB taxonomy): Bacteria > Chloroflexota > Ktedonobacteria > Ktedonobacterales > JADMIN01 > JAKAIY01. The sequence goes on from JAICSR010000117.1 coordinate 9,109, forward strand.
AATCTCCCGCTCGCCTCGAAGGCGCGTAGACCGCCGCTGCCATCGGGCAGCGTAAACTCCATCGAGCCGAGCGCGCCACGCAGTGTCCGTTGGTGTGGCGTGTGTTCGAGGGCCAGCGGTCGCCCACGCGCATCGAGCGGAGTGAAGGTCGCATCGGCGCCGCCGAACATCTGCGCATACGCCGGATTGGTCTGCGCAGTGGCGCCCGTCGCATCAATCACCAGCACCGCATCGGCGACGTTGGTGATGATCGCCGCGAGCCGTGCGCGCTCGGTCTCGGTCGCGGCGCGTTGCTCCTCCAGGCTGAAGGCCAGTTGCTGCAATTCACGGCTGCGGGCTTCCAGATCATCATTGGCGGTGTTCAGCTCTTCAACCGTCGCCTGCAACTCCTCATTGAGCGTCTCCAGTTCCTCATTGCTCGCCTGCAACTCCTCGTTGAGGGTCTCCACTTCCTCCGAGGCCGCCTGCAATTCCTCGGTCGTAACCAGAAACTCCTCATTACTCTGGCGCAGATTGAGGTTGGTCTGCGCCAGGTCCTCATTCGCATCGAGATTCTGGCGATTGGACGCTGTGAGCCGCCGTAGCTGCTCCTGTAGCGCCGCGATCTGATCAAGCTCCGCTGGCTGAGCATGCGCGGCGTGCGCCGAGTGGTGGTCTTCGCTGGCGATGCCAGGCGCATCTGGCCGCCGCGCTGCGGCAGGGCTGATCAGCAGCACGGCTGACTCTATAATGGCGTCATTGCGCTGGGGCAGTTGGGGGTAGACGCGCACCTGAACCGTGCGCTGTTCGTCGGCGCTGGAACCCACTACCAGCGTCGCTTCTGTCTCACGCTCGTCGAGATTGCGAAGGGCCGCGTCAATGACACTGCGCAGTGGCTTCTGTGGTACATCGTCGGCGAGGTGCAGCAGGTCCTCGCCGACCGCTGGACGATGGATGCCCAGCAGACGCAGCGCCGCCGAATTGATCGATTGCACATCGTAGTGGCGGTCAACAATCGCAATGCCGATTGGGAGGTCCAGCATGGCATCGCCGAGCCGTTCGGTCGAGGTGCGCACTCGGTTCGCCTGTGGTATGAAGCGCGTCTGAGCGTTTGGGTGGGCTGAGAGATCGGGAGTGAGTCTCGCCGTCTGCACCAGCGAAGGCGCATTGGTCGGCCCTTTGGGCAGCAAGAGCGGCTCACCGTAGCGTCGGTGGATGTGCAGCAGTGAGTTGATGGGACTGAAGAACTCGGGCAGTGGGCTGGTCGTTTCAGCTTTGCCCAGCACGAGAATGCCGCCGTTGCGCAGCGAGTAGGCGAAGAGCTGCAA
>JAICSR010000036.1 GCA_025936795.1 Ktedonobacterales bacterium
CAGCCACTACGACGCCGCCAAGACCGTCGCCGCCTTCAGCGCCAGCTTGCGTAGCGAGGTCAACCTCCAACAACTCAATGAACAGTTGCTCGGCGTGATCGAGGAAACGATGCGCCCCACCCACGCCTCGCTCTGGCTGCGCTCCACTGCACGCGCCCCCAACGAGATTCGAGGCGAGTGAGGCGGGCGCGCGTTCACCAGTCCACCATCTTCCAGATGCCAGGCTGCACGGCGCCGGCCTCCACGCCGATCTCGGCGTAGATACTGACCGCCTGTTTGATATGCGCCATCGCATCCTCGACGTGGCCGCTCTCATGCAGCAAATCGGCGACGTTGTTGTGCAGCGCCGCCTCGTGATGGCGGTCGCCCTGAGTAACGCTGAGCGCCAGCGCCGCCTCGGCCAGCGGCAGCGCGCGGTCAATCTGCCCCATCCCCTTCAGCGCCAGCGCGAGGTTATTGAGCGCCGCCGCGCGTGTGGCCGCATCGCCCAGGCGCTCGGCCAGCGCCAGGCTCTCCTCCAGATGCCGCAGCGCCGCCTCTGGCTCTCCCTGGCTGTTCGCCAGCGCGCCCAGGATGTTGTGCGCCTGCGCCAGCGCGTGCAGATCGGCGGCGGTGGTGGCGAGTTCCAGGGCGCGCTCAGCATGGATGCGCGCCTGCTCCGGTTCATCCAGGTGGCGCGCCGTCAGGCTCCAATCGGCGTGAATGCGCGCCAACTCGCCTTGCGCGCTGGGCGTCTCCGCTTCTGTCGCGGCGTGCAGCGCGTCCACCGCCCCCTGAAAGTAGCCCTGCGCCGCCGCCCACTCGCCGCGTCGCCCATGTACCCCACCGATGCGATGCAGCACACGCGCCAGCGCCTCAGTGTGCGCATGCGACGCCGCCTCGCTGTAGCTCGCCAGCGCCTGAGTGTAGTCGCCCTGCAGCGTGTAGGCGTCGCCGATGGCCTCATGGAGCTGCGCCACGTCAGGATAGCCCAGCGTGAGCGCTCGCTGGAAGTGCCAGATGGCGTCAACATGCGCGTACAATTCGCGCGCGCGTCCACCAGCAATCGTATGCTGCTCGGCAGCCGAAGCGTTGTCGCCCGCAGCCGCATAGTGCTGCGCAATCTGCGCTGCGCGCTCGGCCCCCTGTCGCTGACGCCGGCTCGCTCCCACCAACGCTTCGGCGGCGCGGCGGTGCAGCAACCGCTTGCGCGCCAGACTGGTCTCGTCGTAGACCAGCGCCCGCAGCTTGTCATGAGTGAAATCGTAGCTAATCTCATCCTGGCGTGTGTCGGGCGCCTCACGAATCAGGCCATGCGCCAGCAACTCGTCGAGCGCGGCTGTCGTCTCCTCCTCGCTGCGCCCACTGACCTCACGCACCGTATCGAGATCGAACGACCGGCCCAGCGTGGCTGCGGTGGTCAGCGCTTGCCAGGCCGTCTCGCTCAGCGCGCTGAGCCGCGACTGTAGCAGATCATGCACGCCCACGGGCGCCACCCAGGTCTCGCCCGCCGCAGAGACAGCGCCAGAGGTGAGCGCCATCACATACTGCGCGATGAAGAACGGCAGCCCCTCTGTCTCCTGATAGAGCCGCGCCGCCAACTCTGGCGCCCGCTGCTCGTGCGCGGCGCCCAGATCGTGACGCAGCCATGTGCGCACATCGTCTTCGCCCAGACGACGTAGCGAGATGTGCGTGGCGCCCCCCTGGCGCTGCGTCTCAGCGAGCAGACGCCAGAGCCGATGGCGCGTGTCCACGGCGTCGCTGCGCCAGGTCAGCAGGAGGCAAATCGGCTGCCATTCAAGGCGTCGCGCCAGATACGTCAGCGCATCGAGCGAGGCCTCGTCTGCCCACTGCGCATCATCCACTAGCAGCAGGCCCGGCGGTGTACCCGTCGCGCAGGCGGCGATTAGCGTCTCGCGCAGACCCGCGAAGAAACGACTCTGTGCGCCGGGCGTGTCGAGCGGCGCGGGCGCAGGGATAGCCGCACGCACGGCGGTCAGTTCAGGCGCCAGGCGCGACGCCTCGCTCAGCCAGATGTCGGGCAGATCGTGCAGTCGTGTAGCCGGATCATTGCCCATGACCGAGCGCAACAGCGCTACAATCGCCGTATAGGCCAACGTGCTCTCACCCTGATAGCAGCGCGCCACACCGACGACAGCCCCCCGCTGGCGCGCGTGCGCGATGAGTTCGTCGGCAAGCCGGGTCTTGCCGATGCCCGCTTCGCCCTCGATGACAAGCACCTGCGCGGCGTGCGCGCTCGCCTCGAAGGCGCCAAGCGCGGCTGCCCGTTCCGCATCGCGCCCGATCAGCGGCGCAGATACGCCAGTCGGATGCGACGCCTGCGCTGGCTGCGTCGGCGCAGCGTCACGCTCGATAGATTGCTCCGCGTGCGATGTCACCGTGGCGTTGGGATCGGCGACGGCCTCTGGCGGGCCGGGCGCGCGATGCGCGCGAATCGCTTCATACAGCCGCGTCGTCACGGCGAGGGGCGGTGTCCCTAGTTCGCGGTCGAGGGTCTGCGCGCACTCACGATATTGTCGCAACGCCGCCGCGCGTTGACCCGTCCAGTCGTAGAGGCGCATCAGAAAGCGGTTAGCCTGCTCATTGAGCGGATCGAGCGCCAACCAGCGTCGCCCAACGACAATCGCCTCGGTCAGCTCGCCAACGAGGATGTAGCAGCGCGTCAGCGCAGCCAGCGCAATGGCGAGTTCGTCGCGCAACGCCTGGCGCTGGCCAAGTTGCCACTCCTCGAAGGTCTCGCTATCACGCAAGGTGAAACCGGAGAGAAAGTCATCGCGGTAGAGCGCGACTGCCTGCTTGAGCGGCTCCAGACACGCGGGGCAGACTTCCTTCTCGGCATGCGGATGGTCGTGGCGCAAGGCGAGCAGGCGGCGAAACTCAAGCGCATCCACCCAGGGGGGCGTTGGCCCCTCGAGCGCCAGCCGCTCGCGCTCAATGCTCAGATAGTGGCCGCCAAGCGCCTTATGCAGCACCGAGAGTGTGCGGCGTAGCGCGGCGCGCGCGCGTGTCTGGTCATATTCTGGCCAGAGCAGCGTTGCGATGGCGTCGCGGCTGCGTGGCTGCGCTTCGATGGCGAGATAGATCAGGAGTGCGCTTGCCTTGCGTGTGTCCACGTTCAAGGCGCTGCCCTGGTACTCGATGGATAAGGGGCCGAGTGAACAGATCACCAGCTCAGGCATCAACAACCTCCACTCTCACCTGAGTATAGAGGGAGGCGCGGATGGCAGCAAGTCGGCGCCGCTTGTCACCGCTACAAGTCAGCATTTTTGCGTAGACTAAACGACGCCGCCCCTCTGCGCGCTCATCAGGTCAAGCCTGGCGTGCATACAGAAGGGCGGCGTTTCATAAACTACGGGAACATCCCTGCGCTTACGCTCCAGGCGCGATGTTCTGGTTCACCGAGAACAGGTTGGTGGGGTCATAGGTCGCCTTGACCTTCGCCAGCCGCTCGTAATTGTCACGATAGGCGGCTTTAACCTGATCCACGCCCTCATCCATCATCATATTCACATAACCGCCACCGGCTGAGAACGGATGCAGCGCCATCCAGTAATCCTTCGCCCACTGGATCATGCGCTCGTTGTTGCTGGGGTCTGGATCAACCCCAACAATCACCTCGGAGAAGGTCGCCTCGCGGTAGCTAAACGCGGTATCGCTCTTGCCGACGTGATGCGCCGCGCCGTTGACGGGGTAGATGTGCATTGTCGAGAACATGGTCGGCAACTGGGCGCCGTATTTGACGTGCAAGGCGATGGTCTGATCGTCCAGGTCGGTGAAGAAGTCGGCCTTCCAGTACCACTGCAGCCCGCGCGGGTACAGCCCATCGAACATGCTCTGGAGCGCAGGCCAGGGAATCGGACCGGCCATATCAATCGTTGGCTGTTTGAACGCTCGGATGGCTTTGAAGCGCTCCTCAGCCTGATCGAGCGGCCCGGTGTAGCACCAGACAATCGCGCACATCTTGTGGAGGTGCGTCTCCTCAGGGAAGTGCGGCGATGGCGGTACCGTCACCAGGCCAAACCAGCCATTGATGTCCTCAGGCGCTGTTTTGATGAAGTCGCGCCAGTATGCGAGCACCTCGGCGGTCTGGTCGATCGGCCACATCATCGGCCCACCATAGACCGTGCTGATGGGGTGCAGCCGGAACAGGAATGAAGTCACGACGCCAAAGTTGCCGCCGCCGCCACGCACTGCCCAGAACAGATCAGGATGCTTGTCGGCGTCGGCGGTCACGAAGCTGCCATCGGCGAGCACCATGTCCACCGAGAGCAGGTTATCAATCGTTAGCCCAAACGCGCGCGTGAGGTAGCCAATGCCACCGCCCAGCGTCAGGCCGCCAACGCCCGTGGTCGAGAGGAAGCCACTGGGAGTCGCCAGGCCGAATGCATGCGTCGCATGGTCTACGGCTCCCCAGAGGCAGCCGCCCTCCACGCGCACCGTGCGCGCCTCAGGGTCAACACGGATGCCCTTCAACTGTGCGAGATCAATCACCAGCCCATCATCACACGTTCCCAGCCCTGGGCCATTGTGCGAGCCGCCGCGCACGGCAAGCACAAGCTTCTGCGTGCGCGCAAAGTTGACAGCGGCGATGACATCTGCGACATCCGCACACTGCGCGATCAGCGCGGGATGTTTGTCAATCATCGCGTTGTAGACTTTGCGCGCCTCCTCGTAGCCTGCATCGCTCGGTTGGATCAGCTTCCCGCGCAGTTGTGCGCTGAAATCGGCTACCACCTGGGTATCCAGCGCCGTTGTCGTCTTCGCCTGGACCATACTTGACCTCCTCAGACCTTCAAGCCGAAACGTCACCCCAGGTTGGCCATGATCATTTGCTCAGAGACGGCACACCCATTGGTGGCGCCCCCATTCACGTGGCTCATGGGATGTAGACACAGCATAGCTTGAGGACCGTTAGTAAAGCGTTTGGCGCGTGCGCGCGCATTGCAAGATGTGGACATTAGGGGAGCAGCCTCCGCCCATCTCCCGTTAGCAAGGCGTTACGTGAGTTCAGTCAGCAGCGACCGTGCAGCGCAGAGATCAGGCGTCTCGAAGCCTTCGGTAAACCAGTCGTATACCTCGCGCAGCGTGCGCCGGGCATCATCAGCGCGTTCGAGACGCTGCCAACGCCGCGCGAGACTCGTTGCAGCCCGCAGCTCGAGCGAACGCGCCTGACGCGAGCGCGCAATCTCCAGCGCTTGCCACAGGCACGACTCGATCTCGCGCTCGTCGCCAGGCGAACCGCGCGCCTGGAGCAGTTCGCTCCGCAGGCGGTAGAGCTCGGAGTCCCACCAGCGCTCGCCGGTCGCCAGCGCCTCAGCCAGACCTTCCTGCACGAGCGCCAGACCTTCCTCGACCTGCCCCGCCTGCCCATGCACTTGCGCTATCAACCAGAGATAGTAGGGGAGGCGCAATCGGGCGCCAGACGCTCTGAACACCGCGATGGATTGGCGCAGCTGATCGAGATGCGCTGCATCTGGCGATTGATGCGCATGCCCATAGTCCCGTAAGATGCTCGCCCACGCGCTGTAGTATGGAGCCTTGTATTCAATCGTTAGCGTCCAGGCTGCCTCGGCATGCGCCAGCGCTTCCGTCGGGGTCGCGCACAACTGGTGGAGCATAGCGAAATACGTTGTCGCCAGCGCCTGATTGAATGGCAATTCGAGATCGGTCGCTACCTGGATTGCCTCCTGCCCACGGCGCACCGCGCGCTCAGGATAGCCGAGGCACCAGAGCGCATGTGCTTGCCAGGCGCGGGTGTGTGTCGCGTGATTCCAGCCCTGTGTGTCCAAAAATGCGTGAGGCCGCCCAGGGTCCTGGGTGGTAATTATCTGCTCGCACGCATCACACGCCTCGGCAAAATGCCCCTGATGCAACCGCGCGCCCGCAACCATCATCCCGGAGATCAGCGGCGGCTGGCGCTGCTCGCGCGCGTAGATCGCCCGCAGATCGTCCGAGACGCGCTCCACATCTGCGAGATGCGCCTGCACCACCAGCAGCGATTGAAACCCATTGAGCGCGTCGGCGCGCTGCGCATCGGAACCCACCGCATCGCAGAGCGCCAGGGTACGGTGAATCACACGTTCTAGCTCAGGAGCGGTCCAGCCGCGTGTCATCCGATAGAGCGGAGCCAGGGCCAGCTGCAAGCGCAGCTCCTGCTTATCACGCTCGACTCCGCCTGGCAATTGCGCCAACAGGTCCAATCCACGCGAGAGCAGGGTGATGGCCTCATCATTGGCATAGACCTGCTGTGCGACCAGCGCCGCTTGCTGATAATAGACGATAGCCTGTTCGATCATCCCTGCGCGGTCATAGTGTGACGCCAACTGCCCACTGACTGGATCGAGATCGTTCTGATAGATGGCTTCGAGCGCCTGTGCGATGCGGCGATGGAGCAGGCGGCGCTGGGCAGCGCTCAGTTCCATATACGCCACCTCGCGCAGCTTGTCATGCGTGAAGTCATAGGTGTTCATGCCTTGCTCCCGCACGATGCGTTTCTGCCAGAGCTCGTCTAGTGCGCGCACAGCCGCGTCCTCGTCAACGGTTCCGGCGCGTGCCAGCACATCGTAGCGAAACGCGCGGCCCATGGTCGCGGCCAGTGCAACCACCTCCCGCGCGCCGGGCGAGAGCTGCGCAAGTCTGCCAGCGATCACCGCCTGCATACGCGGAGGCATCGTCGGCGCGTCAGACGGCGCGCGGGAGGTGAATCCCGCGCGCATCGTTTCGACCACAAACAGCGGATTGCCCTCCGTTTCGTGAAACAGGCGCATGGCCGTTTCGACATCCAGCGGACGGGGGGCGAACTGACTCGCCAGCCTGGCGGTTTCCGCTGCGTCGAGTGGCCGGAGTGGAACCTCGGTGATCTCAGTCAGATGGCTGAGGTGACGCAACAACGTGTGCAGCGACTGCTCGGCGCTAATTTCCTCTGTGCGCGCCGTGCCTATCAGCAGGAGGGGCGCGTTGGGCGCGTAGCGCAGGAGAAAGTGCAGCCACTCCAGCGTTTCTTCGTCGCACCACTGCAAGTCATCTATGAGCAGCAGCAGCGGGCTGGGCGCGGCGCATATCGCGCGTGCAAGCGCCTCAAAGAATCGCTGACGCTGCCCATACTCGCCGATCGGCAGGGACGGCGGCAAATCTGGATACTCGCTCGACAGTTCTGGCAGGACACGCGCCACCTCTGCCAGCCACAGGGGTTCCAAACGCCCCAGATGTCGGCGTATCTCCTCACTGCGCAACCAGTCCGTCACGGGCGCCAGTGAGAGTCGCCCCTCGGCAGCGTAGCAGCGGGTCTTCGCTGTCGTCGCGCCCTGTTGATGCGCCCAGAGCGCGACATCGTCGGCGAGTCTCGACTTGCCGACACCCGCTTCGCCTGAGATGAACGCGAAGCCCGCCTTTCCAGCGCTGGCTTGTTTCCATGCCTCGCCCAGGCGCTCCCACTCGCGCTGACGCCCGGTGAGCGAGAGGGCGCCTGCGAGCGCGTGGCCTTGATCGCGGTCCGGTGTGGCAATGCCCTCCATGCGCAGCAGGCGCTCGTAGGCCGCATGCGTCTCTGGGCTGGGCGCGACCCCAAGTTCCCGCTGCAGCGTGGTCGTACAGGCATGGTACACTCGTAGTGCGCTCGCGCGATCACCCTTGCGCGCCAGCAGGCGCATCAGGCGCCGGTAGGCCTCCTCATTCAGCGCATCGTGACGAATCAGGCGACGCGCGTAGCCAATCGCCGCCACATCCTCCTGCGCATCCTCCAAAAGCGCGATCAGCTGGTCGAGCGCATGCAGATGCCGTTGGCGCAACTGCTCGCGCTCTAGCGCAATCCAGTCATCATAGCAACTCGGCAGGAGATCAGCCGAATAGTGGCTGATGGCGTGTTCGAGCGCAGCGCGCCGGGCGGCGTGATCGGCCTGCTTTTCTGCTTCGTCGGCCAGGGCCAGCGCCTGCTCGAAGTCCGCGACATCGAGGCTGATCGAAGCATCCGGGCGCCATTGCACGACCTGCGTGTCGGCATAGAGCATCGCGTCAAAGAATGGCAACGCGAGGCGCAACCCGTGCAACATCTGGCGCAGATTATTGCGCGCCTGCGTCTCGCTCGAATCAGGCCAGTAGAGGAATGCCAGCCGCTGCCGAAGCTGCGGCGCGTCACGATGCAGGATGAGGTACGCGAGCAGCGACTGGAGGCGCGGCGTGTTGATACCGACCACCGGCTCTTCGCCGTTGATCATTCTGAAGTTGCCAAGTAAACGAATGTGCAGCGTCGGCGCCACCTGACCCCCTCCATCGTATGGGGCGTCGTCTCAGTTCCGGCTGAGTGTGCGCTCCACCAGCTGACCCGCACGAAGTGGTGAAGTTGACGGCGGACTTGCTCCACGCATGCGCTACTTCTGATATGCACGATATTGCAGCGGTGGGACTGCGTAGATGCGTAGAGGCGCGCTGTGTCCTCGCCATTATAACCCCATAGGGCACAACCTGGGACGCTGAGCATGTGAAGCGTCTCAGCAAATCGGGTGAAGATACGTCGCGCCCACTCATCAATATCTCACTGACGAGTGGGCACGATGGTCGTGGAGCGGCGCCGCTTATCCCAGGAAGGCTTTGACTGCCGCGACGATGTGCCGCGCGCTGATGCCTGCCGCATCCATCAGCTCATCTGGCTTGCCAGAGCCGGGCATACTGTGGACGGCCAGCTTCACCACGCGCGGTGTCGCGCCGGTTGGCGGCTTGCCTTCCACCCCGGTGAACGCCTCCAGTACAGCGTCGCCGATGCCGCCCTGGCTCCAGTGATCTTCCACCGTCACGATGCGCCCGCCGGTCGCCTGGGCGGCAGCATGCAGGGTTGCAGCATCAATCGGCTTGACCGAATAGGCGTCAATCACGCGAATCGTGATGCCGTCAGACTTCAACTGGTCGTAGGACTTGAGCGCTTCATGCAGCGTGATGCCCGCGCCCACCACCGTCACCTGGTCGGTGTCGGACTGGCGTACCACGCGGCTGCCGCCAATCGTGAAGTTTTCGGAGGCGTCGTAGATTACGGGCGTCTTCTCGCGGGTCGTGCGCAGGTAGACGATGCCCGGCTGGTCGGCCATCAGGCCCACCAACCGCGCGGCCTGGTTGGCGTCTGAGGGGTAGAGCACCGTGCTGCCAAAGACCGCGCGCATCATCGCCAGGTCTTCGAGCGCCATCTGCGAGGGGCCGTCCTCGCCAATCGAGACACCCGCATGCGAGCCGCTCAGCTTGATGTTCGCGCGCGAGATCGCCGCCATGCGGATGAAGTCATAGGCTCGCGCGAAGAACGCAGCGAAGGTCGAGGCGAACGGCTTGTAGCCGCGCACCTGGAATCCCACCGCCGACGCCACCAGTTGCTGCTCGGCGATGTACTGTTCAAAGTAGCGGTCGGGATAGGCTTTCGCGAAATACTCGGCATAGGTCGAGTTGCTGACCTCGCCGTCCAGGCCAACCACGTCGGGCCGCGCGGCGCCCAGCGCCTTCAGCGCGTCGCCATAGGCGCTGCGGGTCGCGGCGGTCGAGCCTTTGTCGTAGGTCGGCAGAGTGAGCGCCTGCTGCTCGCCATGAGTCGCGGGCGTTCCCGCTTCCGGCTTATGGACGGCGACGATGATGTTGCGCTCGCCGCCCAGCTCCTTGAGAGCGCGCTCCGCCATATCGGCGGGCAGCGCCTTGCCGTGCCAGCCCTCTTTGTTGGCGATCTCGGAGAAGCCGTGGCCCTTCTCCGTGCGTGCAACGATCAGTGTCGGCTGCTCGGTCTGGTTGGTCGCCTCAGCATAGGCGCTATTGATCTGGTCGAGGTTGTGGCCGTCAATCTGGATCGTGTGCCAGCCGAACGAGCGGGCGCGGGCGGCGTAGGCGTCGCCGTTCCAGCCGAGCATCGTCTGCCCACGCTGGCCGAGGCGGTTCATATCGAGGATGGCGATGATGTTGCTGAGCTTGTAGAAGCCGCCTAGCTCCATCGCCTCGTAGTTCGAGCCTTCCGACATTTCACTGTCGCCCAGCACCACCCAGATGCGGTAAGGCAGCTTATCGAGATACTTGCCCGCCAGCCCGATGCCTACGCTGATTGGCAAGCCCTGGCCGAGCGAGCCAGTAGCCACATCCACATAGGGCAGCACCGGAACGGGGTGGCCCTCGATGCGGCTGCCAAACTTGCGCAGCGTCAACATCTCGGCATCGGAGATGGCGCCCGCCGCTTTGAATATGGAGTAGAGCAGCGGGGCGGCATGGCCCTTCGAGAAGATCAGGTGATCGTTGGTCGGCGCCCTGGGCTGCTGGAAGTCGTAGCGCAGGTAGTCCTGCAGCAGCACCGCCATCAGATCAGCCGCCGACATGGACGATGTGGGATGCCCAGAGCCAGCGGTGGTCGTGCTGCGGATGCTATCCACTCGTAGTTGTTGCGCTAGCTCGTGCCAGCGCTCAGATGCGCTCATAGGAACCTGCTCTTTCTTGCTGCCGTGCTGTCGCTGCGCGATTCGCCGACTTGCGTGTATCGCGCGCATCATATGCATTATGTGCATTATGTGCAGCGCATGCGAGCGCTGCATATCTGATACCAACGTCACGCGGCGCTGGCGTCATTTCAGGAGCCTTCGCCAGGGGGAGCATCGTCGCGCGCCGCTGAAGACGCTGATTCCGCGCTGGCGAGATTGCTCGCGCGGGCGGCGCGCTGGAGCGTCTGCGCGATGATGGCGGGCAGGTCGGCGGCCAGCTTCGAGTTTGCGATGACGCGGGTCGCGCCTGCCGCTCGCGCCCGCGCCATCATCTCGGTGTCCACATGCGACCCATAGGCGATGACGGGCAGCGCCGACTCACGCGCCGCGCCAATCGCTTGCTCCCAGTCCACGCCGCGCGCCGCCGTGTTGACCAGCGCGAGATCGAAGCGCTCAGCGGCGAGCCGCCGTGTCCACTCATCTGAGGTTCGCACGGTCGTCGTCGCGACACCGATATGCTTCAGCGTGGCGCCCACTTTGACTGCAAAGAACAGGTCAGGGTCGAGCAGGAGCGCTCGCCGCTCCGGAGTATCTGAGGCGCCATGCGGCGTCAACCCACTGCTAGCGTCGCGCTCAGGCTCACGGCCAGGCTCGCTGTCAGGCTCGCTCATCGCACACCGCCGTCCTCAGTCATCCGACCGCTCGTAGACGGGCCTGCGGAACTGCTCGCCCAACTCCTCATTGATGACACGTGGGTCGCGCCAGAGCTCGGGCGTCAGCACATGCCGCCCACCGTCGCAATAGGATCGGGCGCAGGTGCGCTCGTGACTGGTCTCGAAGATGAGGTTGTCGCCCTCGACCGTGAGCCAGATGTGCTTGCGCGAATAGCCATCGCCCCACTTCAGCAGCAGCCCATGATTGTATTCGTCGAAGCGGCCAAGACCATAGAGATAATCGCGATTGAACTTCTCCAGGATGTCGCGCACATGGCTCTGCGCCACAACCTGCGCCGCCTCCGGAAGCATCTGGGTGGTCGCCTGGGCATCCAGGTCCTCGCTGGGAATCGTCAATTGGCGGGACGACTGCTGCGCCTCGCGAATCATCTGGGTGATGTTCTCCGCCTCGTCCTCGCGCAAGCCGCGTGGCTGGCCAAGAATCTTCCCTTTCGCCTGACCATTGTCATCTGCGCTGGTTGCCATCTCGCCTCTCTCCTCTGGCTATTTCCGCAACATGCGTCTCTCGACACTCTACCATCCACAGACGTTGCGCTGCCAGAGAAGCAGGTGAGCGATGAACTACTGGCGCGCGACCCAGACCTCAGCCAGCCCATTGCGCAAGCCAACGCCCAGCCCCACGCCGCCAGGGCTGTCGTAGAAACCCAGCGCGGTGATCTCATCGCCACCCTGCCACTCCTGCGTCTGGCCGCCAGTCGCCGTGTCGAAGAGCTGCACCCGCGTTCCCTGCGCCAGCGCCAGCCGGGTCGCATCCGCTGAGAGCGCCAGGCGCGCGTCGGACGCAAGCACGCCTACCTCGACGAAGCGGCTGATGCGCTTACGGAAGTGAAACAGCCGCACCTGCCGTCCATACGAGCCGACGGCGACCCAGGCCAGGTCAGGGGTTGCGGTGATGGGAAACTGCAGCGCGCCAGCCGGTTCGACCAACCGCCCCACCGCGCGCGGCCCCGCTGAGCGCCGTGCGCCGACCCCTGTGCGCCGCTCAAGCTCCCACAGCTGCACCGTATTGGCATGCCCAACGCCTGCGACCTTGCCCGTCGAGAAGGTCAGCAGCGAGCGCCCATCTATCGAGAGCATGCGCGCATGCACACGCCAATTCTCATCGGGCGGCTCGCGCAGCCAGCCGACGGAGCCATCCTCTTTGCAGCGAATCGGCGTCAGCCAGGCGGCGCTGACGGGCGCGGTAAGTGGCCGCGAATACACCGTCGTCGCGCGTCGCCCATCGTCCGCCCAGCGAAACGGGTCGTCATCCGCCAGCGCCAGGGGCGCGTCGGGCGTAGCCAGCCGCACATGTGGCGCGCCATCGTAGAGCATGGCGTCCATCGCGCCGGAGGGAGCGCTGATCGCGGTGTTCCAGAGCGTTCGCCCATCAGGGATGCTCCAGACGCGCGTTCCCAGCGAGAAACCCCACGCGCAGGCCAGTGCGCCACGCGGCGAGAGGCGCAGCGCCTGGAGCGCGCCGACACGGTCCTGCGCCCCGAAAGCCAGCGCGCTGACGACCGCGCCATCGCGCATCGTTACGATAGTCAGACGGCCATCGAGTTGCCCCAGGCCACAGAGGGCGCCGTCATAGGTGAATGAGAGAGCAGCCACAGGCGAGGCGTCCAGCCCACTGAAACGCCGATGCAGTGTGAATGGCGCATCACTCAGCGCACGCAGCCCTGCGCGTGGGCGCTGCCCGCTCGGCGCCGGGCGACGGGTGGGCGGCGCATCTGGCGTCAGCGGCAGGCCAGCATCGTAGGTGCGGCGGCGCTCGCTGTCGCTCAGCGTCTGATACGCGGCGTTGATCACCTGCATCTTATTGACCGCGTCTGGCCCAGCGACATCGGGATGGTAGCGCCAGGCGAGACGACGATAGGCGAGCCTCAGCGCCTCCTCATCCGCTGTCCGCTCGACTTCGAGGATCGCGTAATAGTCCAACTCATCCGTCTCGTCTGCCATGCGCCACCCGGGCGGCTGCCCTACTCACAGCGCTCTGCGGCGCGCCCAGCAGCGGGCAGTCGCAGAGCAGTCCAACACACTGTCTCTCCAGTATACGGCGCACGATGCTCATCGGCGCCAGTCGAGCGGCGAGCGACTCGCCAGCGCGCACGGTGACCGGCACGACGCGATACAATACAGCGCAGCCGACGGATTGACTGACTAGCACACAACGCAGTGACCCCAGACGCCAAGAGGAGACGCATTCGATGGATATGCCGCCAGCAGCCGCACAGCGCCCAGCGCCCGCAGTCTTCATACTGGACTGCGATAACACGCTTTTGGACAATGATGCCGTGAAAGCGGATATGGATGCGCGCCTCGAAACGCTGCTGGGTGAGGCGCTCACCGCGCGCTTCTGGCAGACCTACGAGGAGGTTCGGCGCCAGGAGGGCGTCGTAGACCTGCCAGCGACCTTCACAGCATTCCGCCCCAACCTCCCCGATGAGGCGACGCTCGACCAGGTGCGCGCCGCCATCATGGATTATCCCTTCGACACACGCCTGTTCCCGCACACGTTGGCGACGCTGGACTATCTGCGCACGCTGGGGCAGCCAGTCATCGTCTCCGACGGCGACACGGTCTACCAGCCACACAAGATCGAGCTGAGCGGGCTGGCGGTGGCGGTCCAGAACCAGTGGGTCGTCTACATCCACAAAGAGGATCATCTGGCCGAGGTGATGGCGCGCTGGCCAGCCGACTTCTATGTGATGGTGGACGACAAGGCGCGCATCCTCGCCGAGACGAAGCGCCGCCTGCCCGACCGTTTCGTGACGGTGCAGATCCTACAAGGCCACTACGCCGGAGACGCCTTCACCCCGCCGCCCGACCTCACCCTGGGCCAGATTGGCGACCTGCAAGCGCTCGATCTGCCCACGTTGCGCCGCTACCTCAGCCGTTGAGAGGCGACTACGCCTGCTTGCGCGCGAAGACGACCAGGCGACGCGCGTCTATGGCATAGGGGTCGCCCAGCAGCGAGCCAAATGCCTTCGTCACAGTCAGCCCGGTGTGCCCCAGCAGATCGCGCAACTCAGTGTAGGTGTAGACGCGGAAGCTGGCGGCATATTCGTGCCGTGCGCCGCTGGCATAACTGTACGTGTAGTCAATGGCGATGCGACCTGAGAGCGGATCGAAGGTGCGCACCTCGCGCACGCGCAGCTCGTCGCTGGGCGCCCACTCGTGTTCGGGCTGCCAGTGGAGCAGCATCGCATCGCGATTCCACACGTCCAGCGCGAACCAGCCGCCTGCCCGTATCCGCGCCGACCAACTCATCAGCATCGCTTCGTTTTCGGCGTCGCTGAAGAAGCCGAACGAGTGAAACAGCGACGTGATCAGGTCGTATGGGCCACCGACCGGCTGGCGCATATCGCCGACGATGAACCTGGCGTCCAGCGCGCCCTTCGCCGCCTGCGCCTCTGCAATCCACTCGGCGTTGAGGTCTATGCCCGTCACGGCGTAGCCACGGCGCGCGAAGGCGAGCGCATGGCGGCCAGCGCCACATGCCAGGTCAAGCACGCGCGCAGGCTGGCTCAGCCCCGTCTCGCGCAGAATGAACTCCACTTCGCGCTCGCTTCGCTCCTCGGTCAGCAGCGCGCGCACCGAGTCGGCGTACTGCTCGCCATAGTAGCGCGCAAACCAATCCGCCTCCGCCATTCACGACCCCTTCTGTCTCGGCGCCGCCTGTCATCGCGTTAGAGCACGCTGGTCTTCTCAGTCGTTTCAGTCGTCGTACTGGCGTGTTCCGTGGCCTGGCTGGCTTGCTGCCTCCGCTGACGCTGATGCGCCGACCTGACGCGCAGCAGAATGTCTACAAGCAATACCAGCGCCACTCCGGCCACCGGAATGACCACCGAGGCGTAGGGAACGCCGTGCAGGTAGGGGCCGACGTAGTGGTCATGCAGCGCCATTGAGCCGCCCGTCCACCCCAGCGTCAGCGCCGCCAGATCGAGCAGCACAGGCAGGCGCCCAATCAACTCGGCCACCACTGCGCTGCCCACCATCAGCAGCGCAATGCTGATGAAGAGGCCAATTGCCAGCAGCTCCAGGTTGCCGCGCGCCAGGCCGCCGACCGCGAGGATATTATCGAGGCTCATCGTGACATCCGCGACCAGAATCGTCAGCATCGCTTGCACGAAGGAGGGTTCTTTCGGCGCAGCGCCGTCAGCGGAGTGATCCTCCTGCGCCGCCCGCTCGCCTTCACGCCCCATCAGCAGGCGCACGGCGATGATCAGCAGGATCAGTCCGCCAATCGCTTCGAGCAGGGGCAATGTCAGCAATAACGTCGCGGCGGCGGCAAACACGATGCGCAGCACAATCGCCGAGCCGCCGCCGGCCAGGATTGCAAGCAGGCGTCGCCGACGCGACAGGCCAGCCGCCGCCGCGCCGATCACCAGGGCATTGTCGCCGCTGAGCGCGAGATCAACCAGGATAATGGCGCCGAGACTTCCGAGAAACGCTATCACGCAGGCCCACTTTCAATTGGACGACCCTGTTCCCGCCCGACATATGGGTAGGTTACGCCATATCATGCGCCGAGAGCCACATCCTTGACTACCGAAGAATCGCGTAGCTTGGTCACTCTGGCTCACTCTGGCTCACTCTGGCTCACTCTGGCTCACTCTGGCGGAAGCGCAGGCGGAACAGACTTGCAGCGCCGCGACGAACTGGACTACACTGCGAAGCAGCGGATGGGGGCGCGCTGGACCAATGCCGGTCAGCTACTTCGCCAGCAGGAGGCGCGAGATATGAGCGTGACAGACGCCCGGAGCGACACCGATCTGGAACGTGGACGCGACCTCGCACGGCGTATTTTGGCGCAACGGGTCAGCCGCTTTGGTGACATAGGACCGGACCTCGCGCCAATCGGCTCTGCGCGCTTCCGGCTCGACGGTCGCCGCTTGCTCATCGCCTATGCTGTGGCGCACACGGGGATCACGCCTGCCGTTGTCGCTCGCGTGCAGGCATATGCGCGCGAACGCGGGCTGTTTCTGCGCTGGATGGTGACGCCTGAGACACCGGGTGAGGAAGAGTTCCCTGCCGCGCTGGCCGCCGCTGGATTCCGGCTCGATGAGCGGCTGATCCTGATGGCCAGACGTGGCGCCATCGGCGCTCCGATCAACCCGGCTGTCCGCATTGCGCTGATTACCAGCTTCGATGCGATGCGCGCCTATGAATATGGGAGTCGCCGCTCGTTCTATGACGATGAGCGCCCAGAGGAGCGTATGGTCGCTTCGCGGGCGGCTGACCGCTGGCGTCAACAGGAACAGGGATGGTATCGCTACTACATCGCGCTGCTGCAAAATCACATCGTCGGCGGCTGCTATGTCACGCTCTGGGAGGACATTCCAACGGTGATGGGCGTTTACACCGTCGCCGAGGCGCGTGGTCAGGCAGTCGCCACGACGCTGCTCTGCCATGTGACCGCCGAGATTACGCGCTCTGGCCGCGATCCCTACTGTCTCTATGTCAAGCATGACAATCCTGCGCAAAACCTCTACCTGCGCCTGGGATTTGCGCCGCTGGCCAGCGAAGAGACGTACCTCTGGCCAGGTGAGCAACGCGCATGACCTCCAACCTCCAGACGCCAGACACTCCGGCGCCCGCGTCGAGTACGGCGCGCATCATCAGCCTGCGCGTGCGTGGCGAACGACGGCGCACGATGCAGCAGGCGGTGCGCGAGGGAAAGCTGGCCCAGGTCGCCGCCTCTGACGTGCTGGCGGCTGATGGGTTGCCCCGGCTGGCGGCGCAGAGTCTCTGGCTCTTCGTCATCTCAGCGGCCGTCTATGCGCTGATCATCGGACTGGCGCGCCAGTGGGACCATTCTGGCCAGCTGCTGGGGAATGGGCCTGCGCTGCTGCGCGCAGGGATATTGCTCGTAGTGAACCTCATTGGCTATGTGCTGATGATCCCGCTGCACGAGGCGGCGCATGCGCTAGTGATCCTCGCGCTGGGTGGTCGCCCACGCTTCGGGCTGAAGCTGCCACTGGCGGCCTACTGCACGGCTCCCGATCAATTGTTTCTGCGCAATGGCTATCTCGTCGTCGCGCTGGCGCCGCTCGTCGCGCTCAGCCTCGCGGCGCTCGTGGTGGCGGCGCTGGCTCCCAATGTCGCCGCCGGACTCTTGCTGGCCGTCGCGGGGAATGTCTCTGGCGCAGTCGGCGATCTTGAGGTTGTGCGCGGCATCCGCCAGCACCCAGACGATACGCTGATCGCCGACACAGAGAGCGGCTACATCGCCTATCGCATCCAGGGATGACACGCGGCTGGCGATAAGAGGAGTTACGCCTGTGAAGATTGGACTCGTGGCGTGTAGCAAGACGAAGCGCGATCACGCGGCGCTGGCGAGTGAGATGTACACCTCGACGCTGTTTCATAAAGCGTCGGCGTATACCGCAGGGATATACGACCGCTGGTACATACTAAGCGCCAAGCATCACCTGCTCGAACCGGGGCAGATGATCGCGCCGTATGATTTGAGCTTGAAGGAACTAGATATCGCCCGGCGTGAGGAGTGGGCCATAGAAGTCTGTGGCCAACTGCGCAAGCTGTATCCGCCGACCAGGGAGCCGAGACCCGAGTTCTATCTTCACGCAGGAGCCAACTACCGTGAGTTCCTCGTCGACTGTCTGCGCTCGAACGGATACCCGACAGATGTACCTCTGGCAGGTCTCGGCATTGGCAAGCAGTTGCAGTGGTACACGGCGCGCGGGTACTGAGGCCTACGCCAGTATGTCTGAATCGGGCATGCAGTTCTCAGTCAGCCGGAGCAGTGGTTCTGGGGATTGGCTCGGACACAAAATGAGCCAGTTCGGCGTCGAGACAGTGGAGGGCAACATCACAAACGCAATCGCGATGGTGTTGGGAGGATAAACCGTGGAGCGTGCTTTGGCGGATATCCTTGACCCGCAATTGCTGTGGTCTCGCGCTGAGATTTTGGCCCGGCCAAGCCCCGTGCCTCGGTCGCCGGG
>JAICSR010000612.1 GCA_025936795.1 Ktedonobacterales bacterium
CAGCAAGTCGGCGCGCGGTAGATAGCAGTGGCCATCCGTCGAGGCCGCCTCCGAGAGCGCGTGCTTCACGCCGGTCATCAGGCGCGGCAGACTGTCGCGCGGCAGCCCCAGCTTGACCGCCAGCGTATCCGCCGTGCGGAAGCCGACGCCGTGGATGTCGCGCTCCAGCGCATAGGGATTCTCGCGAATGACGGCGAGCGATTCCTTGCCGTACTGCTGGTAGACCTTCGCGCCCAGCCCCGGCGAGACGCCGAACCCTTGCAGGAAGATCATGATCTCGCGAATCTCGCGCTGCGCCTCCCAGCCGCGCATGATGAGGTCACGTTTGTGCGCGCTGATGCCGCTGACACTGGTCAGGCGCTCTGGCTCCAGTTCGATTACGGCGAGGGTCTGTTCGCCAAACTGGTTGACGATGCGCTCGGCCAGCTTCGGCCCAATCCCTTTGATGACGCCGGAGCCGAGATAGCGGCGCAGCCCTTCGGGAGTGACGGGCGAGTGCGGCGTGAAGGTCGCTACGCTCAGCCGTCGCCCGTGCTGGGGATGCAGCTCCCACTCGCCGCTGACATCCACCAGTTCGCCGACGTTCAGCCCCGGCAGCGCGCCCACCACCGTCACCAACTCGCTGCGAAAGAGGCGGCCCGCATCATTGGGCAGCAGCCGGGCGACGGTGAAGCCCGTCTCCTGGTTGCGAAAGACGATGCGCTCAATAGTCCCTGAGATGGTTGGCATGCGCTGCGCTATCCGTTGCACTCAACAATGGCAGGTTCCTGCGGCTCACGGTTGATCCGGCTGGGTTCGGCGGGCCACGGCGCCGGGCGCTCGCAGTGTATCACGGCGCAGGCAGGCGGGCGGCTGATGCGGGCGCCTTGGCAGGGCGCGTGCTGCCTGCTCGCCAGACGCACTGGGCGATTGCGCAGGCTGCCAGGCGTGTCCGCTGATCAGATTGCTGGTGGCTTGCAGCCGACATTGGCAGGGTCTACAATCCAGGGGTACGGGCGCGCGTGCGCCGGTTGGGGTTGACGGAGGAGAGCGAGAGATGGCGGAGATCGAGCAGATCACCCAGATGATACACCAGATCGCCAGCGCGGCGCGCGCCGACGCTGCCACACGCGCCGCTGTGCGCGACGCAATCGTAGATTCAGGCCTCTTCGACGTGTTCGGCTCCGGCGAGACGCTCGACGTGGTAGACATCCTCGATGCGGGCGGCGAAGACGCCCTGCGCGCGCGTCTCAGCCCGCTCAGCCTCGCCGAGCTACGCGGCATCGTGCGCGCGAACAAGTTCGACCCGGAGCGCGAGAGCGCCCGCTGGCGCGCCGCCGCCCGCTTCATTGATCTGATCGTCGAGCGCGCGAAGATACAACTGGAGCAGGAGCAGAAGACCGGCGCGGCCACTAAATCGCTGGCCGAGGCCTCGTGGATGCTGTAGGCGCTTGGCGCGGGCGGTTGAAACCGCGCCTCAAGGCGGCTTGCGAGCCGCCACAAGGCGGGTCTAGACCCAAGCCCGAATTCGGACCCGCGTAGGCGGGTCTTGTGGGCCGAGAGGCCCTTGAGGCGCGGCTGATGAACATTACGTAATTAGGCCG
>JAICSR010000288.1 GCA_025936795.1 Ktedonobacterales bacterium
ACGTGGCGGCAGAGCGCAGGCGTGGTGGCCGAGCGCCTGCGCATGAGACACGCGCTCCAACAAGAGGAGAGGAACTGAGTGATGACACAGAAACCAGCGCTACACCGTCAGGATCGCATCATCGGTGGCGTTTGCGGCGGCCTTGGCGCATTCTTTGGTGTGAACCCGTGGTGGTTTCGCCTGGCGTTCCTGATTCTGCTGGCGCCGGGTGGGCTGCCAGGCTTCCTGCCGTATGTGATCTTGTGGATCATCATGCCGCCTGCGGACAAGGCTGTCTCGTCAGTCTCATAGCGCGCCAACGAGCGCACAGGTGGTGGGTTGATGGCAAGGATGTCGTCTGCCCGCCCATTTTCTCGCCCTGCCTGCGCCAGACCTCACCCCCTCTCCCGCGAGGCGCGGGGGAAACGGAGCCTGCTCCCCTCTCCTTGCAGGAGAGGGGCTGGGGGTGAGGTCCGCGCCACGCCAACTATCATGCTGATTCCCACAGGCTATTCGCCGTCTGGCTCCTGCGTGGCCGCTTCGAGCGGGGCAAGCTGCTGATCGAGCTGCGCGTGCTCCTGCTGATAGGCGCTCGACAGGCGCTCGAATTGCAGCAGGCCAATCTCGCCGCGCTCGTGCTCGTGGGTGAGCGCCATCAGCGCGCCCTCCACTGCCGCCAGCCGCGCGCGCAGTAACTCAGCCTCACTCTCGGCCCCCTGCTCGGCCTGCCCGCTTTTCAGGCCCAGCCGCTGGATGAGCGGCCCCATCGTCAGCCCTTGCAGCAGCAGTGACGCGCCGACTACCCCAAATGCGATGACCTGGAGTATGTCGCGATGGGGAAACGGCGCCCCACCGGGCAGGGTGAAGGGGATGCTGAGCGCCAGCGCCAGCGAGACGGCGCCGCGCAGCCCACCCCAGAGCAGCACGGGCAGGTAGCGCGGCGGAATCGCCTGCGCGCCCCGCAGCAGCGGCATCACCAGAAAGACGACGACTGCGCGGCCAGCCAGCGTGGCGAGAAACGCGATGGAGATGATCCACCAGTTGCGCGCCACTTGCAGCGGGTCGAGCGCGACGCCGATCAGCAGGAAGACCAGCGAGTTGGCCACGAAGCCGAGGAACTCCCAGGTCGCGCTGAGCGCATGCACCGAGCTTGGACTCAGCCCGCGCGACGCGCCGTAGTTGCCGAAGAAGAGCGCCGTCACGACGACAGCGATGGCCCCGGAGAAGGTGAATGTTTCGGCCAGCAGGTAGGCGCCATAGGCTGCGACAACTGTTGCGGTGATCTGAATCTGGGCGGAGTCAATCGTGCGCAACAGCCGCGAGCCGACGTAGCCCACCACGCCGCCGATCACCAGTGCGCCGACCACCGTGAGGAGAAAGCGCCCCACGCCGCCCGCGACGCTGAATGCGCCTGTCACGATGGCGGCGAGGACGATCTGGAAAATCGTGATGGACGCGCCATCGTTGAAGAGGCTCTCGCCCTCCACCAGCAGCCTGAGCCGCCGGGGCGCGCCCAGGCTGCGGAACAGCGACACAACGGCAATAGGGTCTGTAGACGCGATCAGCGCGCCAAACAGGAACGCGATCTCCCACGGCAGGCCCAGCGCCAGGTGGATGATGGCGCCCGTCACCAGCATGCTGAGCAGCACTCCCGGCACGGCCAGCAGGGTGATCGGCAGGGCATTCTTCAAGAGCCGATTCGTCGACACATTGTAGGCGCCCTCGAAGAGCAGCGTCGGCAGGAAGACCAGCAAGATCAGGTCAGGTGTCAGCGAGACATGCACAAAGCTCGGCTGGAGGCCCAGAAAGCCCACCACGACCAGCGCCACCGTGTAGGGCAGCCGCACGCGCTGCACCAGCACCGCGACCACGAACACGATCAGCAGCAACACCAGAAATGCCTCGACGGTTGCATGTGTCGCTGACATCCATCTCTCCTGGCGTTCGCTGGCATCGCTGGCATCGCGCTACACGTTGGAAACGGTTCTGCTCGCTCTGCTCATTGCCCGCTTTCGCGCAGGCGCCCCTCTACGCCTTTGAGCAAGACGGCGTTGAGCGCGACGGTGATCGAGGAGGCGCTCATAGCTAGCGCGCTGATCGCCGGATTGAGCAAGATGCCGAACGGCGAGAGCACGCCAGCCGCGACGGGAATGGCGACCACGTTATAAATCGCCGCCCAGAAGAGATTTTGCTTCATCTTGCGCACGGTCGCCGCCGAGAGCCGAATCGCCGCCAGCACATCCAGCGGATCGCTGCGCATCAGCACGACCTCCGCTGTCTCGATGGCGACCCCTGTCCCTGCGCCAATCGCGATGCCCAGATCAGCCTGCGCCAGCGCGGGCGCATCGTTGACGCCATCGCCCACCATCGCCGTAAAGTATCCGTTCGCCTGTACTTGTTTCACATACTGCGCCTTCTCGGCTGGCAGAACCTCGGCGAAGACCCGCTTGATGCCCAACGCCGTAGCCACGGCTTCGGCGGTGCGACGATTGTCACCCGTCAGCAGCGCTACGTCTATGCCCTGCGCCTGCAACTGCTCGATAGCTTTCTGCGAAGTTGGCCGCAGGCGATCAGCCACGGCGATCAGTCCGAGCGCATCGCGTCGTTCGGGCTCCGCTTCGTGTGTGGTCGTTTCAGCGCCGCCATCGCCAACCAGCATGATCGTTTTACCTGCCGCTTGCAGCGCAGTGAGCGCCTGCTGTTCCTCGGCGGTGAGCGCGATGCCATGCTCGGCCAGCAGACGCGGCGTGCCGATCAGTGTCAGCCTGCCGTTGACGGTCGCTTGCACTCCGCCGCCCGCGATTGAGGCGAAGTTTTGCGCTTGCCCAGGCTCCTGCGCGCGCTGCGCCGACTCCGCGACGATGGTTTTCGCCAGTGGATGCTCCGAGTCGCGCTCGACACTGGCCGCGAGCCGCAGCAGCTCAGCCTCATCGAGCTTGCGAGCGCGCCCAGCGGCGAAGACGACGATATCTGTTACCGTAGGGGCGCCTTCGGTGAGCGTGCCCGTCTTGTCGAAGATGATCGCCTGGATACGCGCGAGATGTTCGAGCGCGGTGGCGTTCTTGATGAGGACGCCATTGCGGGCGCCGATGCCCGCGCCAACGGCGACGGCGGTTGGCGTGGCCAGGCCGAGCGCGTCGGGGCAGGCAATCACGATGGCCGTCACCGCCAGCGTCAACGCGAAGAGCGCGGTCTGCCCGACGACGAAATACCAGATCAGGAAGGTCGCGACGCCCGCGCCGACTGCCCCCAGCACCAGCCACTCCGCCGCGCGGTCCGCCAGCCGCTGCGCAGGCGCCTTCGAGTTCTGCGCGCGACGCACCAACGCCACAATCTGCGCCAGCGCCGTCTCGCTGCCAACATGGGTTGCGACGAAACGCAGCGAGCCGGAGCCATTGATGGAGCCGCCAATCACCTCGTCGCCAGCGCCCTTTTGCACAGGGATGCTCTCGCCGGTGACCATGCTTTCGTCCACGGCGCTCTCACCCTCGGTGATCTGGCCGTCCACAGGTACCTTCTCGCCGGGGCGCAGCAGCAGCAGATTGCCCACCTGCACCTGCTCCACTGGCACAGTCTGGAGAGCGCCATCTGGCTCGACCAGATTGGCCTGGGTCGGCGCCAGTCGTAGCAGCGCATGCAGCGCATCCGAGGAGCCGCGCCGACTGCGCATCTCCATCCAATGGCCGAAGAGGACGAACGTGACGAGCATCGCCGCCGCATCGAAGCTCGTCTCCACCTGCGGCGCGAAGATGGTGGCGAATGCGCTGAAGAGGTAGGCCACCAACACGCCCAGACTCACCAGCACGTTCATATCCAGCGTGCGATTGCGCAGCGCCCGCCAGGCTCCACTATGAAACATCCATCCGCACCACCAGACAACCGGGGTGGTCAGCAGCAGCAGCAGCCAGTTTGGATGGACGTCGAAGGGTGTTGGCAGATGCAGACCGAAGAGCTGCGCGCCCAGCGGCGAGTACAAGATGATGGGGATGGTGAGCGCCAGCGCGACGAAGAAGCGTCGGCGAATGTCGGCCTCCATCGCGGCGGCCATCGCAGGGTCGCTCATGTCGTGCATGTCGTGCATGTCATGCATGTCGCCGCTGTCCGCCTGATCTTGTCGCGCTGACGCCTGTGCGTCTGCGAAGCCAACCGCCTCGCCTGCGCTGTGCTGTGCATGGGCTGGCGTGGACGCACTGATGTCGTCAGGGAGCGCCATTTCAAGCGGCTTACCGCAGGCGAAACCGCACTCCGTCACAAGCGCGCGTAGCGTGTCTACATCTATGCGCGTGTCATCGAACGTGATGGTGGCGCTGTTTGTCACAGAACTCGCCTCTGCGCTGGCGATGCTGGGAATGGTCGCGAGCCGCTTCTCGATGGCGACGGCGCAGCCCGCCGAGTCCAGGCCACGCACGGGTATCGTCACGGTCTTCAACGTCACTCCTCCACTTCCAGATGGAGACTCCTACCTCCATAGGGACACAGTATGCGCACGCCTCTCTGAGACGACGCCATGTCAACCCTGAGAATCACTCCTGAGTGAGGCGCAGGCTGGCGCACCGCAGTGTACAGCGAATGTGACGCACTCAGCTTCGGCTCAGCTTCGGCTCAAGTTCGACTCAGATTGAGGTGTTAGCCTTGCATCCGCTACGCGCGCAGACATCTTCAAGCGGCTGCGCGCTGTCACGCAAACGCGCTCATGGGGAGAGAGACACGAATGAGAGCCTTCTTTACACGCCGCCCGCTGCTGGGGGCGCTCGCGATCTGGGTTGTGAGCTTCGCCTTCCAGGCGAGCGGCGCTGCAATCATCAACAAAATCGCGCCGCAGACGCCTGAACTGATTCAGCGGCTGATCTTGCTGCTGCTGCTCTGTGTCGGCGTGGTGGCGCTGCTGACGGCGCTGCGCTGGTGGCGCGGCGCGGGCTTTGTCGGGCCGTCGCACTGGCGCAACCTGTGGATGATCGCGTCGCCAGCGCTGCTCTGTATCGTTCCACTGCTGGGCGGCGTGCAGAGCCTGGATACGGCGACCCTCGCCATCTTCGTGGTCGGTTATCTCGGCACAGGCTTCATGGAGGAGTCGCTCTTTCGCGGTGTGATCCTCGGCTTCCTGCATCCCAGAGGCGTCGGTCAGGCCGTCGCCGTCTCGACAATCCTGTTTGCCACGCTGCACCTCACACGCCTGTTCTTCGGCAGCGCGCCAATGACGGTGGCGTGGCAGATCCTCTTCGCCGCCTGCTGGGGTGTCGCGCTGGCCGGGCTGTGGCTGCGCATGGGAACGATCTGGCCGATCATCGGCCTGCATGCGCTATGGGACTTCACGCTCAACATCGGGCATCTGCCCACGATGCTCTACCCGGTCGTGCATCTCGCGCTGCTAGGCTACGGCATCTA
>JAICSR010000164.1 GCA_025936795.1 Ktedonobacterales bacterium
GGTTGATCAACTTGCCCTAGCCATGTTGCGCGCGCTGTATCCGTAGCGTCGGGAAGGAGAGGACTAATAGATGCAATAGATGCCGCCCATGCGCGCATCACCTTTGCGCGCATCACCTTCGCTGGCTGCCCTCACGCGGACAATCGGCTCTCCATGTGGCGCAGCGCGCAGGCTACTCGCCCGATTGGATCGGCCAGGTGGCCAAGCGCTAGCCACACGCAAGGCCCTGCTGCGACGCGTGCGGCTGGCCACCGAGCTTCGCTAATTTGCGCCAGCCACCCCGCGTGCGAGGCGCGACTCGATGCGCTGCGAGGCGAATGACAGGCTGTAGCAGATGACGAAGTAGATCGCCAGCTCCATGCTGTACAGCCCCCAGCGGATCACCGAATTCGAGATGGCCTGCGAGAGCGTGAGGGTCGTGAGCGCCAGTTCATACACGCCGAGCACGTTCCAGAACGAGCTATCCTGGATCAGCGTGATGAAGTTGTTGGTTAGCGGCGGCGCCATGATGCGCAGCGCCTGCGGCAGCGTGATGTAGCGCGCGATCTGCAATCGGCTCAGCCCCAGGACCTCAGCCGCCTCGGTCTGCCCGCGATCTACCGCCTCGATGCCCGCGCGAATGACTTCGGAGAGATACGCGCCGTAGTTGAACGAGAGGCCGATCACAGCGAAGAAGATGTTGCTGACGCCCTGGCTGGGAAACAGGCTATTGGAGTTGAGCGTGGTCAGCAGGTGGTAGACCGCCGTATCCGCGTTGAAGTTGAACAGGTAGAGCAACAGCAGCCGCGCGCCATAGAACCAGGCGAAGAGCTGCAAGAGCAGCGGCGTGCCGCGCACCGTCTCGACATAGAACGTGCTGACACTGCGCAGCAGCGGATTCTTCGCGATGCGCGCGAAGGCCGTCGGAACCGCCAGGATCATCGCCAGCACAATCGAGACGAGCGAGCCAATCAGCGTGACGAGCGTGGCGTTGACGAGCAGCGGCGCGTTCGCGACAATCGTGCGTAGGAAAATGTCCATTGATCGCCTCCTCTCGCGCTACAGCTTGATGCCGCTGACGCCCGCTGGCGCACTGGCTGGCTGAGGAATCGCGGGTGGTCGCGCGCGTCCAGATCGCCGCAACGGGCGAATCAGCGCGGCGATGGCGTAGACCGGCAACCCCAGCAGCGCCATGATCCCCACCAGCAGCACGAACGTAAAGAGCAGCGCCACCACCATCTGCCCGAACAGCGACGCCAGCGCGCCCAGCGAGACGCCGACCGCCAACGCGCCAAAGACCCAGCCAACGACGACCGATGCGCCCAGCGTCTGCCCGGCGAGCGTCGTCATGTCGCGCCCCTGAGCGAAGCTGTTGCTGCGCAGGCGTTGCTCCACTATGCGCGCCAGCCGCCCCAGTGGCAGACTGAGAGCGAGATAGAGCAGGGCGCCGAGCGTGAAGAATTGCCAGCTATAGACGCCAAAGAGGCGCCCCAGCCCAATCGTCTGCGCCGTCAACTCCAGCACGGTGATCAGGCTGAGAATCGAGGAGTCCTTGAACATGTAGATGAAGTCGTTGATGACAGTTGGCAGCGAGATGGGGATCATCTGCGGCAGCAAGACCAGCCGCAGCGTCTCCCAGCGGCCCAGACCCAGCGTGAGCGCAGCCTCATGCTGGCCACGGTCAATCGCGGCCAGCCCGGCGCGCAGATTCTCGCACTCGTAGGCGCAGTAGTTGATGGTCAGCGTGGCGATGCCTGCGGAAAAGGGATTGTTGAGCCAGTGCGGCAGGAAGCTGAGGCCAAAGTAGATCACCAGCATCTGTACCAGCAGCGGCGTATTGCGGATGAACTCGACAAGGGCGCGGGCAGGCAGGCGAATGATGCGGAGTCTCGTCTGCGACATCTGGGTGAGGATAAAGCCAGCCACCAGCGCTAGTGGCATCGAGATGAAGCAGAACTCGATGGTCGTCGCCAGCCCTTTGAGGAAGAACGTCCAATAGGGCGTGCCAAAGTGATTGGTCCCAGCGAAGGCGACGAAGATCAGCGTCTGGAGGAAGTGCGCGACGCCCTGGAAGATCGTACCGAGATTGAAGATCGGCGCGCTGGACTGTGTCTCCTGCTTGTCGAAGGCCGCCAGAATCAGCGAGCCGCCCAGCCCGAAGACGACGATGATCCCGACGAACATCGCCAGGAAGCGCAGGCTGGCAAGTGACTTTTTCATGAAGGGAACGCCCCCTGCCCCCGCGAGCCGCCGAGGCTGGCGGTTGAAACCGCGCCTGAAGGCGGCTGCGGTCGCCACAAGACCCGCCTGCGCGGGTCCACATCCGGCTCCATATCTGGTTCGGGTCCGCACAGGCGGACCTTGTGGGCGAAGCCCTTCAGGCGCGGTTGCAACCGCTGGCCGAGCATGCTCGCGCGGCTGAAGCGGAACCGCAACGCTCCGCTTCAGCCGCGTCCGCAGGACGAGCAGCGCCCCCCGAAGGGATGACGTGAGCCAGACACTGGGGTCAGGCCCACGCCAGCGCATCTGAACTTCGCTCGCGTGTTTACTGGGTTGGCAGCGCCGGGCAACCCGACACGTTGGTTGGCTTATCCGGCAGGAAGTTGCCGATGCAGGCCTGTGAATCGTTCCACATGCCGTACTTCTCGAAGACCACCTTGCCGTCAGGCCCGGCGTTGTTGGCGCCGCCGTCCTGATAGATCTTCTGCAGCGTGCCGTTGTTGTACATCACCTCGATAGCCTTGTTGACCTCAGCCAGCAGCGTCGGCGTGTTGGGGTTCTTCGGGTCGAAGGCGATGCCATAGTAGCCGGGATCGAGCGGACCGCCGACGACCTTGTAGAGGCCGCTGGGGTCGTTGCCGCCATACCACTCGGCGATGGGCGTATCCAGGAACTCCGCATCCACGCGCCCCGACTGAAGGTCGCTGAACGGCGTCGGATTGTCGGTCAAGACTTCAGTGATCTTGGCGTTGGGATGCGCGGCGTTGTAGGCGTCCATCACGTTCTGCGCCTCGTAGCCAGTGCCCGTCTCGACCTTCTTGCCCGCCAGGTCGGCGAAGCTGTTGATGGTCGTGTTCGACTTCAGCACCACGATGGACTGGGTGTAGACATAGTACGGGATGCTGAACGTCGCGCCCGCCGTGATGTTGTCGGACGTGATCTCCAGCCCGTTCATGAAGAAGTCGAACTGCTGCGAGGCGAGGCCCTGCGGCCAGTTGGACCAGGTGATCTGCGTCGGCTGCTGGGTCACGCCCATCAGTTTCGCCATCTCATTGGCGATGTCTACCTCGTAGCCGTAGTATGCGGCGTTAGGGTTGTTCGCGTCTTTCGGGACGATGTAGGGCATGCCACCGGTCGAGTCTTCGCCCCACTTGAACGTGCCGGGGATCAGCGTGCCAGCGTGGCCAATGCTCACCGCCCCAGTGTTGCTCCCGGCGCCGGGTGTGGACGCATTGCCCGCGCCGCATGCGCTCAGGAGCATCATCAGCGCCAACGCTGGCGCCGCTATCGCGAACAATCTGGACCGTTTGCGGGGCGCGCGGAGATGACGGAATGGGATCATAACCTGCCCTTTCTCTGGCATGCGTGGTCTGCGCGGCGGGCGATGCGCCCGCTGTCCCGTGTCAACGCTGACGTAGACGACTGCCACATGGCGAGCGGCGTTGCAACCGGCGCCTGCGCGCACTCGACGAGCTAGATCGCGTGCAGCACGCGATCCAGGAAGGTGCGGGTGCGCTCGTTCTGTGGCTGAGTGAAAACCTGCTCTGGTTCTCCCTCCTCGATAATGCGGCCTCCATCGAAGAACACCACGCGGTCCGCCACGGATCGGGCGAACCCCATCTCGTGCGTCACCACGACCATCGTGCGGCCCTCCTCAGCGAGTTCGCGCATCACCCGCAGCACCTCGCCGACGAGTTCAGGGTCGAGCGCGGAGGTTGGCTCGTCGAACAGCATCGCCTTGGGGTTCATCGCCAGCGCGCGGGCAATCGCCACGCGCTGCTTCTGTCCGCCGGAGAGCTGGCCAGGATAGGCGTCGGCCTTGTCCGAGAGGCCCACCTTCGCCAGCAGCAGGCGCCCCTGCTCTTGCGCGCGGTCCTGTGTCAGCTTGCGCACGCGCATCGGGGCGAGCGTGATGTTTTCGAGTACACTCATGTGTGGAAAGAGGTTGAAGTTATAGAAGACCATGCCCAGTTCGCGACGCACAAAACTCAGCTGCGCATGCGTCAGGCTGGACGTCAGTTCCTGGCCGTCAATCGCGATGACGCCGCTGGTGGGGGTTTCGAGGTAATTGATGCAGCGAATCAGCGTACTCTTGCCAGAACCACTCGGCCCGATCACGGCGACACATTCACCGCGCTTCACCGAGAAGTTCACGTCTTTGAGCACATGCCGCTCGCCAAAGAATTTGTTCAGGCCGCGCGCCTCGATCATCAGCGCAGCGTCGCTGCTCGCGGCGCCCGCCTGCTGAGGAGATGTTGCGCCGGGAGTCGGCAGGTCGGTATTGGCCATGCTGCGCCCCTCGCTGATGTCACTGCTCGGCATGATCGCCAGCCTGCCATCAGCCCGCTGACTGGCATACCTGGCGTGGTTCACTGATGCTGAACCGTACTACGGGTGTACGCGGTTCGTCACTCACACATAGCATTCGTGCGTCGTGCGCATCAGCTTGGGCGCAGTATACAGCAGGGGGCGCGTCTTGGATACAGACGCGAATTGGCCACTGTGTCCATAATTCGTTAGCATCGCGCGCGTGGAGTGCGCAGGCGCGCAGGCGCGCAGGAGGGATAACTGATGCCGCAAGCGCCCTGGTCGCGCGAGCTGATGACGCCGCCGGAGACGCCCTTTCCACCCGCGCCGTGGCGGGCGCGAACGCAGTGCTGGGTCGGCCTCTTTCGCAGCGACCGCGCGGCGACGCTGCCGACCGGGCTGCATCCACTGCTGGGCGCGAAGCTGCGTGTGGTGGCGCTGGTACGCTACTTGCCGGGCAGCACGCTGGTCTACGATGAGCTGATCATCGCCACACCGGCGCTGCTGGGCGCGCGTCCCGGCCTCGCCATCGAATATATCTGGGTGGATAGCCTGGCCGCGCTCTGGGGCGGCAGGCGCCTCTGGGGGCTGCCGAAGGAGCTGGCCGACTTCGCCTGGGACGAGCGCAGCGTGCGCGTCTCAGACGCCACCGGGCCGCTGATGACGCTGGAGCTAGACCAGCGTAGCAGCGCGGCGCGTGGGCTTGCGCTGCCGCTCGCCACCGCCAGCATCGGGCGGCTGGGCGACGCCTGGGCCTATAGTGTCTTCCCGACGTGGGCATGGCCGAGCCGCGCGGGTCGGCGCCTGCGTCTGCGTGAGATCTCGCCGCGCTTCGGCTTCACCCTCGGCGAGCGCCCGCTGCTGTCCGCCGCCTGCAAGTGCCGCGTCACCTTCCCACCCGCGCGGCTCATTCCTGCCCACTGAGCGGAGCCTGTGGTGTGGCTAGCGCGACGCTGCGCGGCTCATCGCGGCGCACGCAGGCCAGGATGCCCGCGACGAACGCCAGCAACGCGAAGGGGTAGATGAAGGCAAACGCCGCGCCCGAGCCACCAGCGGCGGCTGGGAGGATGATGAGGAGCGCCGCAAGGAGCAGCGAGACGCTGATAAGCAGGATGAGTCGCCCGGCCGTGCGCGCGCCGCGCAGGTCGAGCCAGGTTCCCACCACTATGAGAATGAACAGCAGGAAGGCGATGACGATGGGGATCAGAAGCGCGGCCTGCGGTTCTGCGAACGTCTGCGAGGCTGTCGTCGAGCAGGTGGTTGGGCCGCCATCATAGCTAGAGCACATTTGCGAGGACGATTCGCTATATGCCGGAGTGATGAGCGCGATGATGGCGATGATCAGGGCGCCCATGACGCCAGACGCCGTGCCGAACCAGCCTTCAAGCCACTTCATGTGCTTCTCCTCACTGCTATTTCGTGTGTCTCGTATGGATGCGACAGAGAGATCGTCAGTGCGCGTCGTTCACCTGGCGCTCGCGGCGCACACAGGCCAGCAGACCAGCGCCCAACGCCAGCGCGCCGAACAACATGGCGGGCGGCGCGAGCGTCACAAGCGCCGCCTCCGAGGGAGCGAGGAATGGCAGCAGCAAGATGCTGCTCGCGCAGGCCAGCAGCAGGACACGGCCGCGCGTGCGCTGCCCGTCGAGGTCGAGCCAGAGGCCCCACAGCACGCCCGCGAAGAGCAGCGTCGCCGTGATGGTTGGCAGACCAATCAGCAGACGAATCCATTGCGCGCCGACAGGCAGGCTGCCATGTACATAGTAGGCGGCATACACCTCTGTCAGATTCAAAGTGTGCGAGGATATGACCGAGGAGAGAAACGTTACGAGCAGGCCAGCTCCACCTCCCACGGCGCCAAGCCAGCCTTCGAGCCACTTCATGCGCGCCATCCCTTCAGCGATGACGGCGCAGATTGTATCGTCCTGGCCATCCTGTGGCGCCGTCGCTGGCAAGCGTACGCGCGCGCCGCCTGGCTGTCAATGCCGTGGCTCACAACCCGGCTCACGCAGCGGAGTCCATCAGGGTATGCGCTCAGGCAGACTTGCAGGCGAGGGGTAGGCTAGGGGTAGGCGAGGAATATGATCCATTGGCCGCCAATCGAGTCGAATTCAGCCGAAAGGAGCTGAGCATGTCCGCCGTGCGGGACGACGAATTGCTGGCCTACCTCTTTGGCGCGTCGGATGAGCCAATCGTCGCGCAGTGCGGCGTGTGGCTCGCGGCGTCCGCTCGCTTCCGCGCATTTCTGACCGCCAACAGGGACAAAGTGCGTAAGAAAATTCGCGGGATCAGCGACAGCGAGAGCATGCGCGACCTGCAACTGGAGCTGGATACGGCCTATCATCTGCTCGTGAGTCGTCGCTACAGTCTGGAGTACGAGAAGTATCTGGCGGGCAAGCTGCGCGGTCCCGATTTCACCGTGACGGCGCCGGATGCGAGCGCCTTCAACATCGAGGTGAAGCGCCTGCGCTCCGCTGGCGAGTTTCATCAGTGGGCCGACGCGGTGTGTGACAAGCTCGACCAGATGCCGCCAGGGCTTCCCAACATCCTGCTGGTCGGCACGGAGCAGCCTGCGCGCAAGAGCATTGACGCGGCTCAGGCGATGACGCGCCTGCGACGGCTCGCGGACGCTGGCGATGAGCGCGTCTTCACGTCGCGCGGACTGCCCGACGCGCGCACATTTCTGCGGGCGAGCGTGCGCTTGAGTGGCGTGCTCCATCACAGCGACTGGGGCATCGAGTCGGGCAGGCAAGCGTCGCTCTGGCTCAATCCTCAGGCGAAGCATCCGCTGCCCGCCAGCGATCAGAAGGCGCTGCTGCTGTGCCTGGCATAGCCACACGAGGAGAATCAGCCAGCATGACTGACCGCGAATTGCTCCGCCTGCATCTCGAAGCGGTCTGGACCATCAGCCTGCCCGCGCTCGATGGCGCCAGTGTCGAGTTGCCCGCCAGCCGCGCCTTGCCGCCCTGGTCGCTCTACCAGGCCCAGTTCGCGCAGGATATGGTGACGCTGTGGCGCCCTGATGTCGCTCCTGAGCGGCGCGCCGATCTGCTCGAACGGGCGCAGCGCGCAGGCGCCGCCTACGATCCCGCGCTTGGGATGCGCCGCGAAGTGGTCTTGCGGCCACCCGATGCGCTCGCCGTAGACCAGCCAGCATTGCCCACACCACCGCAAGCCACTGTTCGTGCGCTCAGTCCAGATGACGCGCCGCTGCTGGAGGCGTTCGAGGCCGGGAGCGCGCCGTACTTTCTGGATCGTGAGCATGCTCCATGCATCGGCGTGAT
This sequence comes from Ktedonobacterales bacterium, assembly GCA_025936795.1. Classification (GTDB taxonomy): domain Bacteria; phylum Chloroflexota; class Ktedonobacteria; order Ktedonobacterales; family JADMIN01; genus JAKAIY01. The sequence continues at coordinate 7,791 of JAICSR010000164.1, forward strand.
CGCCGATGAGCGGCTCGCCAGCGTCGCCCACAGTTCGCGCCGCACAGCCGCCGCGTGTGAGATGGGCATCAACACAGCGCCCGATGCGCGCCGCAGGGGCTGCGCGACCGCCGCGACCATCGCCTGGACACAGGCTATCCGCCAGGAAGGATTGCTCCCTATCTACAGCGCCTTCGCGTACAACAGCGCATCGCTACGGTTGGCGGCCAAAGCGGGTTATACGTCGCGCATTAAGGGTGTGTATGGCCCCATTGGCGCGCCACAGGAGGGGTAATACCGCCTCCAGGTCAGTCGTTGCGCTTGGCGCCAGACCTCACCGCTAGCCCTCTCCAACAGCGAGAGGGGAGCAGGGAGCAGGCGAAGTTCCCCTCTCCTCGCCGGAGAGGGGGCCAGGGGGTGAGGTTGCGCCTGGCGCCAGAAGCCACCATCGCAGAAGACACCCAGCCGAAGTGGTGTAGCAGGCGTGCGCTATAGCGTGGGGATGCGCTCGATGACGCCCAGCAGCGCGGCCTGGCCCTCGGCGCGCACGCGGTCGCGCCAGCGAGGATGGCACACGATGCGGATGCGACGTTGGCGGCGCTCGTA
>JAICSR010000496.1 GCA_025936795.1 Ktedonobacterales bacterium
ATCGCGCCCGTGCTGGTCTTCGCGGCGATTGACGCGGTGGTATGGATGTCTGCGGCGTCGGGCTGGCTGGCGCGGCAGGCTCCGCGCCTGGCCCCCTCCCCCGGCCCCTCCCCCGCGGCGGCGGGAGCGGGGAAAACAGCCAGCCCCTCTCCCGCACAGCGGGGGTGGGGTTGGGGAGGGGGCGCGGCGCGCTGGCCGTGGCCGCGCCTGGTGATGGCGGGGCTGACGCTCTTCGCATTCGTCTTCGGCGCCTATGAGCAGCGGGCGCGCGGCTACACGCCTGTCGCCGAAGGGTTCACCTGGCCGGTGACGAGCGCGCACACCCGGCTGGCCAACACATTCGTCGCGATGATCCCGCCGGGAGCCAGTGTCAGCGGGCAGTCGGATCTGCTGCCGCACCTGAGCAATCGCCGATTCGTCTACCTCTTCCCCTATGGCATGTTGCAGGCCGACTATGATCTGCTCGATGTGACCGGCAACATCTACCCGCAGACCGATCAAAGCGCCTATGCGTCGCAGGTGCGTGGCCTGCTGGCTAACCCCGACTATCATGTCGTGGCGGCGCAGGATGGCTATCTGTTGCTCAAGCGCGGCGCTGGCCCGAAACTCTCGCCGATTGACCCGCTGGGGCTGCCGGAGTCGTTCTACTCCTTCACCAAGCTCAGCGGGCAGCCAGCGCATCAGGCCGATATTCGCTATGGGCCAACGCCGTACGGGGCAACGCTGCGGCTGGTGGGCTACAGCGTCTCGCCCGCGCCGACGCTCTACCTCAACAACCCCTACCTGTACGTGACAACCTACTGGCAGGCGAGCGCTCCGCTAGACCCCTACTATTCCACGCTTTCGGGCGCACAGAACAGCGACTATCATGTCGAGCTGACGCTGAAGTCGTCCGATGGCTCGGAGCACCTGACCGAGAACTCTCCGACGACCGAGTGGCGTCCGATGGCAAGCTGGGGGCCAGACGGCGCCTATGCCGTGACCAGTGGGCCGATCTTCATCACGAGCGCGCTGGGAAGCCAGGTTCAGGTTGGCGCGCGTGTGCTCACTGGCCCCGAAGACGACTCGCTAGCGCCGCCGCTGCCCGCGCAGGCCCATTCACCTGGAGCGGTGGTAACCGATCAGGGAACGCTGGGCGTCTTCGCAACAGAGGTCATCGCCAAATAGGGCCGCGCCTGTGTCCATTCGCGCCTCTCAATCGCTTTTTCCATGTGCCGATACTGGCGCGCCAGCAGCGGTAGCAGCGCCAGGGCCGTACCTTGCGAGCGAAGTGGTTGACGGATGGCCCGAACGTTTCTACAATGAGGCGAACATACGGGCAACCATAGGGACGAACATGGGGAATGGAGCCAACCAGTGGGGCAGGTAGGGAGTATGAAGCAGTGAGGCTTCGCTCGATGGCGCCCCCGGAGGGTGCAAGGTGACAGCACAAGACGGTTCCCTGGTCGGGCAAACGCTGGGCGTCTACCGGCTGCGGTCGCTGTTGGGTGTCGGAGGGATGGCTGAGGTCTACCTGGCGGAAGACCCCTCGTTGCGGCGTGACATCGCGGTCAAGGTGTTGCCGCGCTCACTGGCCGCCGATCCTGGCTATGTCGAGCGCTTCCGCAATGAGGCGCAGCGCGTGGCTAGCCTGAGTCACCCGCATATCACCCCGGTCTACACCTTCGGTGAGGAGCGCGGCCTGCTCTATCTGGTGATGCCGCGCATGAAAGAGTCCCTGCGCGAGCGGATGGACCGTGAGGGCCAGCTCTCGTTGCAAGAGGCGGCGCGCATGACGAACCAGATCGCCGCCGCGCTCTATATCGCGCACCAGCATGGCATCGTCCACCGCGATGTCAAGCCAGAGAATATCCTGCTGGACGAGAGCGGCAAGGCGATGCTGACCGATTTCGGCATTGCGCGCGAGCTGGCGTCGCTGCGCGAGGCGGGTGTGGCGCGCACGCTGGCGGCGACGGGCTTGCCTGTTGGCACGCCAGAATACATGGCGCCAGAGCAACTGCGCGGCCTGCCTGCCACCGAGCAGGTGGACCTCTATGCGCTCGGCGTCGTGCTCTATGAGATGCTCACCGGGCATGTGCCGCATGACGCGACGACCCCCTATGAGGTGGCGACAGCGGTGCTGCGCGATCCGGTGCGACCGCCCTCCTACTACAATGCGCGCCTCTCGGCAGAGGTCGAGCAGGTGATCGTGACGGCGATGGCGAAAGACCCCGCCCGGCGCTACCACGACATGAAGGCCTTCGCAATGGCCTTACGTGGCGCGCTGAATGGCCAGTCGAAGCCGGTCAACTCCGGCGCGCTCCACTGGACGCAGTATGCGCCCCCGCAGGCTGCGGCGAGCGTGGCGGGCGCAGCAGGCGTGGCGGGCGCAGCAGGCGTGGCGGGTGGGCCAGCGCTGGGCAAGAGCCTCGCGTCGGCCAGTTCCTCGCTGATTCGTCCACCACAGATCGGCCTGACGGACACGACGAAGCGGCAAACCGTTGGCCAGTCGTCGCTCGCGCTGACAGGCGAGTATGCAGGCGAGTATGCGGGCAGCGCATCGGCCCCGCTGCGCAGGCGCATCTCACGGCGCTCGGCGATCCTGCTCGGCGCTGTGGCATTGGTAGCGCTCGTGGCGCTCGTGGCGACGGGGATGACTGTTTCG
>JAICSR010000600.1 GCA_025936795.1 Ktedonobacterales bacterium
ACCATCAATGCGATTCTGGAGATCGCGCGGCCAGAGCAGTTGGAGGCGGTGGTGAGGGATATTCGCGCCATCGAGGGCATTCTCTCGGTTGGGCGCAAGTCACCAGCGGGGGCGCGAGCGGCGCGCAAGGGCTAGGCCGCCACCTCCCCAACCCCTCCCCCTCTCCTGCGAGGAGAGGGGCTGGGGGTGAGGTCTACCCGCCACACCAACCACCACGCCGGAATCAGCATCAGCCGCCAGCCTGTTCCCCTTGCGCCAGCGCCCGAATCTCCGCATCCACCGCCGCTTTGCCCGCGTTTTGCAGCGCGACATCCTCGATGGGAGCGTTGGCGAGGCCCGCGCGCACGTCGCGGAAGATGCGCTCCAGCCGCCGCCCGCGCTGCAAACCCTGGCCGCCAGCGATGCGCAGAGCGAGGTCGGTCACGCGCACGGCGTTGGTCGTCGTCAGCACTTTGACGAGCGGCGCCTCCTGGCGCAGCGCCGGGCGCGCGTCGAGTGGCGCAGCCACCCAATCCGCCGCCAGACCAAACAGCATGCGCCGCGAGGCCAGCAGCAGCAACTCGATCTCGCCCAGCCGCATACGCACGTTGGGTAGCTCGCCCAGCGGCTTGCCTAGCGCAGTCGGCTTGCGTGTGGCGGCGAAGTGGACGATCTCATCGCGCGCAGCCAGCGCCGCGCCTGTGTAGACCGCCGCAAGCGTCAGCGCGCCCCACGGCAGGCCAAGCGCCGCGCGTGGGTCGGGCTGCCCTGGCTCACGCGCGGCCAGCAGCGCGTCATCGCCAACAGGGGTATTCTCGAAGATGACGTCGTGGCTGCCGCTGGCCCGCAGCGCGAGCGCGTTCCAGGTTTCCTCGATGCGCACCCCCGGCGCGTCGCTCGGCGTCAGGAAGTCGCCCAGGCGCGGCGGCTGCCCCTCCTCCTCAACGGTGGCCAGCGTGATGAAGTAGCGCAGGCCAGGCGCTCCGGTCGTGTAGATCTTGCGCCCGTTCAGACGCCAGCCGCCAGCGGGATCGCGCCGCGCGGTGGTGGCGGGCAGGCCGCCATAGCTAGGGCTACCCATCTCTGGCTCGGCCTGCGCCGTGTTGATCATCGCGCCCTGCTGCGCCACTTCGCGGAAGAGCGCGGGCGCGTGGTCGGGCCAGAGATGACCCTCGGCGATCTGGCCGAGATTGCTCAGGCTCATGCCCAGCGCCAGCGCCGTGGAGGCGTCGCCCCAGGCCAGACGCTCCAGCGTCAGGGCATACTCCAGCTCATCGGCGCCCAGCCCGCCGTACTCCTCAGGCGTGGTCAGCGCCAGCAGACCAGCGTCGCGCAAGTCGGCGAAGTTTTCGAACGGGAACGAGCCATCGGCGTCGTGCTGCGCCGCGCGCTCGGCGAAGCAGCGCGCCAGCGGCTCCGCCAGCGCCAGAAAGCGCCGCTGGCGATCGGTTGCAGGATAATTCACGCGGGCATCTCCAGACAGTCTCATCACGCTCAATACGCTCGGCTGGCGGCTGATGATGTTTTAGCATATACGCCGCACAGGAACGTCGGCTGGCGGTTAAAACCGCGCCTGGACGGCCTGCGGGCCGCGAAGTCCGCCTGCGCGGACTAGGACACGTCGCTGTGCGGAGTACGTTGTAAAACATCATCAGCCGCGCCTATGGACGGCCCGCCGGCCGTCGCGCAGCCTGCCTCCGCAGGCTGGGAACACGCA
>JAICSR010000516.1 GCA_025936795.1 Ktedonobacterales bacterium
ACACATCACGCGATGAAGCTGCGCTGGCTGGTAGTCGCGCACGCGGCCCCAGAGCGCGATATCGTGGCTGCGCGCGACGACAGTGAGCGGGTCCATCTGGATCGCCTCGCAGGCGCGCAGCGCATCGGCCAGCCCCGCCTCGCCCGCCCAGCGTCGCCCTGGCCAGAGTCCCTGCCGCCCCAGGATGAAGCGCCGCACGGTCTGCTTTGAGATGCTGGGCGCGTCTGTTCCTGCGCTCATGAGACGCTCACGGTCGCGCGCTGCTCGCGTGCGATGGGAGTCGCCTCGACCGAGCGTGACCCCAGCGCCTTTTCGAGCAACTGCATCAACTCAGGACAGAAGCGCACGCCGCCAGTTCCGGCGGGCAATGTCAGTTGCGCCTCCCAGGCGCCATTGCGCACGAAGATTTCAACGCGGTCATCGCCGGGGAAGTCGTGCAGGATTGTCAGCACGTCCTGCGCTTTTGTCAGGTCTATCGCCGTGTTCTTGCCGCGTTGCAGGTGGATGCGCACCAGATACTCGCGGCGATTAGCCTCCTCCTCCGTGACGACGAACTCCTCGACCTCATCGGCGATCAGTTGTGGCTCGTCGTCGCGCCCCATCTTGACCTGGCCAGAGACCAGCAGCACGGCGTCCTCGCGCCAGCGCTCTGAGGTGGCGGCGTAGGTCTTGGGGAAGACGACGATCTCCAGCGCGCCTGTGAGGTCCTCAAACTGGACGGCGAGCATCTGGTCGCCACGCTTGGTGGTGATGCGCCTGACCTCGGTGACGCGGCCTCCCAGCGTCACCTTCTGCCCCGCCCACTCGTCGCTGAGGCTGACGGCGTAGGCGTTGACGCGCTTCTTGAGGAACTGCGCGACATGCGCCAGCGGATGCGCCGAGAGGTAGAGGTTGAGCAGCTCTTTCTCCCAGGCGAGCAGTTGTTGCTGGGGATGGTCTGGCACATCCGGCAGGATGAAGTCATCGCCAGCGCCGCCATCCGTCCCGCCGAAGCCAAAGAGGCTATTCTGGCCAACCTCGCGCATCTTGCGCTGCTGCTGGCCATAGAGCATCGCGCGGTCGAGGCCAGCGAGCAACTGGCTGCGGCGGCCCAGCGTATCGAGCGCGCCCGCTTTGATGAGGCACTCGACGGCGCCGCGTGTCAGGTTCTTGCTGTCGCAGCGGGCGAAGAGATCAGCCAGCGACGTGAACGGGCCGCCGATGCGCCGCGCCTCCAGCAGTTCTTCGATCGGACGGCTGCCGACATTCTTGATGGCGACGAGGCCGAAGCGCACGCCCCAGCGCGGCGCGCCATCGTCGCCGGGCGTCAGCGTCTCGACGATGAACCCTGACCCGCTGTGGTTGACGTCGGGCGGCAAGACCTCGACGCCCATACGACGGCACTCCTCGACAGCGGCCACCACTTTCTTCGCATCGCCCGCCTCGGTGGTGAGCGTCGCGGCCATGAACTCCGCCGTGTAGTTGGCCTTGAGGTAGGCGGTCTGGTAGGCCACCCACGCATACGCGCATGCGTGGCTGTTGTGCGAGACGATGCGGTTGGCGATGAAGTTGAGCGGGCCGTCGGCCTCCATCTCGACATCGTAGGTCATCGCCTCGCCGCACGGCTCGATGCTGATGATGGCGTCGCCGTTGGCTGCATGTGCGACGCCGAGGTGGCGCAGCGTGACGGGCTTGAAGTCTTCCGGTGTGACGACGACATACGGCAGGTCGCCGTACTTCGCCGCGAAGTAGCCTGCCGCGCGGTCCATGCCGTCCATTTCCCAGTAGACGCCGTTGAAATAGAAGTCGCAGATGCGCCCATTGCCGAGGACTTTGTGCATCTCGAACACGATGCCCTGCTCGATGAGCCATTCGCACATGTCGCGCTCAGGCTGGCTGGCGCACCACATACCATTCGACGCGATGGAGCAGCGGCCATAGCCGGGGCCAGTGTCGTAGCAGGCGCGCACGCTCGCCAGCGACTTGGCCAACACCCGCGCCTTCCACTCGGCGTCGTTCGCGTAGAGCCACTTGACGCGCTCATGCATGGCGACGAGAGAGTTGCGTGTCATATGCGGGTGGAGCGCGTGCATGCGCAGCATGTGCTGGCGCTGCTCCTCTGGATCACGCCCTGCCTGGTAGGCGCGCACGCGCTGGCTGACGCGAGCGCGCTGAGTTGCGCTGCGGTTCAGACGCGCCATACTGAGCCGACGGGCGGTGCGCTGACGCTCATTGACGCGGCGCGGCGCGGTGATGAGTTCGGTTCCTACACGCATGGCGCCCGCTTCGAGGTAGCCCTCAGTCGTCAGCAGGCGATGCTCTGGCGTCACCTTGATGGACTTGCCAGAGGCTGCGCGGATGCGCAGCAGCGCCTTACGCCCCGTCTGCACGATGCGCGCGACGCGATGCGGCCTGACCTGCCCATCGGGCCACACCGCCATGATCTCGGGTGGCGGGTTGCGATAGGCGGCGGAGAGTGTTGTGC
>JAICSR010000593.1 GCA_025936795.1 Ktedonobacterales bacterium
GCTCGCTCCCCACCGAATGCAGACTCAGGCGTCTGCATGCAAGGTATACGCAAGGGCGTTACAGATCTCTATGAGCGGTAGGAGTCCGCAGCGCCGAGTAAGCCGCGCGCCCGTCACAGTGGATGGCGCCAGACCACGAGGCGGATAATAATCTTACCCGCCTCGCGAATCTGCCGCACATCGCCGTCTGGCTATCTGTTTATGGCTTGAGGTACGTCGTCATCCAGCGCACCATGCGGCCCACCCAGTCGCCGATGTGGTTGCGCTCGACAAAGCCGTGGCCCTCGCGTGGATAGACCACCAGCTCGGTCGGCACGCCCAGTTCGCGTAGCGCATGGTAGAAGGCGTAGGCCTGATTGACTGGCACGCAGGGGTCTTTCTCGCCGTGAATGATGAGCGTCGGCGTGGTGACGTTCTTCACGAAGGTGATGGCCGAGCGTTGGCGATAGGCCTCTGGCTGCTCGTTCGGCGACGCCATCAGGAAACGCTCATCCCAATCCTGGATGTTGGTCTGGGCGTGGAAGCTATGGAAGTCGCTGACGCCCGCGCCCATCATCGCCGCCTTGAAGCGCGTCGTCTGCGTGACCCCCCAGGCCGTCATGAAGCCGCCGTAACTCCAGCCCGCGATGCCCAGCCGGTCGGGATCGGCCAGCCCGCGCGCGACCGCCATGTCCACTCCCAGCATCAGGTCTTCGTAGTCTTTGCCGCCCATGTCGCCAATCACCGCATCGGCGAAGGCGACCCCACGGCCAATGCTGCCACGCGGATTGGCGCGCAGCACGGCGAATCCCGCCGAAACGAGCGGCTGCAAGACCCAGCCGCCCCAGTCGTCGTAGTGCGCCGAGCTTGGCCCGCCGTGCACCAGCAGAATCATCGGCGGCGCGCCCGGCCCCTCGTGATGCAGCGGTGGCGTGTAGAGCGCCTGTATTTCCCAACCATCGGCGCCCGCGTAGGTCAGCAGTTGCGAGGGAACCTGCGCCCACGTCTGTTCGGCCAGCGGGTTGAGCCGCGTCAATCGCCGCCATGCGACGCCATCTGGCGCCTCAGTCGGACCAGTCAGCGCGCCGAGATAGACCTCGGTGGGATGTCGCGCGTCGCTCACCAGCGCCGCGAAGGTTCGGTCATCGGCGCTGACGCTCAGGCGTGGCCAGCCGCGCTCGGCGTTCGTGACGCCACGCTCAAGCGGAGTCAGCGCGCCCGTCGCCTCGTCGAGCAGGCCGATCTGCGACCCGACGCCATCCCAGCCGGAGTAGAGCAGGCGCTGGCCGTCATGCAGCCATTGCACCCAACCGGGGCTAAAGTTCACGTCTGGCGTCAGATTGCGCGGCTCGCCGCCCGCCGCCGCGACGACGAAGACCTCGCCGCCAACCAGACCATGATCGCTCCACTCGCCGGAGATGTACGCCACGCGCGCGCTATCGGGCGACCAGGCCAGCGCCCCGGCCTGGCGTGTTAGCCGCGTGAGCTGGCGCACCGCGCCCCCGCCAGCGGCGACCACGCCCACCTGCCCACGATACCAGTCCGTCTCATCTGCCCCCTCGCCATAATAGAGCGCGAAGCTCGCGCCATCGGGCGACCAGGCATAGTCCCAGACCGTCAGGTTGGCGGGCGTCACTGGCTCTGGCTGCCCGCCGTTCAGCGGCACGGTCCACAGGCGCGTATGGCGGCCCGGCGTCACGACGATGGGATCAGACGATGGCTCAGGCCCTTCCAGCGAGGTGAAGGCAAGTCGCTGGCTATCGGGCGA
>JAICSR010000191.1 GCA_025936795.1 Ktedonobacterales bacterium
CTCGGCCAGCGCTTCTGGGGACAGGGCTTCATGCCCGAAGCGCTCCGCGCGGCCTTTGCCTATGAGTTCACGGTTCTGGGAACGCAGCGAATCATCGCGGAATGCGAAACAGAGAACGTCGCCTCCGCGCGGGTCATGCAGAAAAGCGGCATGGGCTATGTCGGGACGTTCTATGACGCCGATTTTGAGGGGAATTGGGCCAGCCGCCAGCACTATGCGATCACTGCTGCGGCAGGTGAAACGCCCTGAGGTTGGCGCTGTTTGACCCGACGCGCGGCGTTCGCTATTGACACATGTACGTCTCGGTGATATTGTTGCGTCAATCGATTGTTCTGCGTTAGACAAACGATTGCGCAAAATTGGATGGGCTACTGCGGACACGCTCGCTACGACGGCGCCACGAGGCGAAACGCTTCACCGCGATTCCTCATCGCCCGTCTGATGGAGGTCTGGTCAATGGCAGGTGACGCGCGCGTGCAGACGGCGATGACCAACTGGGCGCCGCGCTTCCTCGCCAACGGCATTGATCCGAATGACTTCCAGCGCGTGACTGCGCGTATCCACGACTGGGCTGGCTGGCTCCGCGAGTGGTCCAACTGCGGAGCCATGCATCAGCGGATGGGAGAGGAGGCCGAGCGCGACGGCCAGCATGAATCCATGGCCTATCACTATTTCCGCGCTGCCATGGCCTATCACTTCGGCAAGTTTCTGGCCGTAGACTATCCTGACCAGTTGCGTGCGGCCCACGATCTGGCAGTCGCCTGCTATGCGCGAGCGCTTCCCTGGTTCGATGTCCCCGGTGAGCGCATGGCAATCCCATACGAGGGAGGGCTGACGATGTGGGGCGTGCTGCGCATACCCCCGCACGTAGCTCGCCCCCCGGTCGTGTTACTCATTCCTGGCCTCGATTCCGTCAAAGAAGAGCTGCATACCTACGCCGATGAATTTCTGCGACGGGGCATGGCGACGCTCGCGATTGATGGGCCGGGGCAAGGTGAGATGGAGTTCGAGCGGCCCATGCGCAGCGACTACGAAGTCGCCGCGCGGGCTGCGATTGACGCGCTCGAACGGCGCGCCGATCTCGATGCGCGGCGCATCGGCATCCTGGGCGTGAGTCTGGGCGGCTACTACGCTCCACGCGCAGCCGCCTTCGAGCCACGCATCCGCGCCGTGATCGCCGTCGCAGGCCCCTACTCAGTGCCTGCCGCATTCGATCAGATGCCCAGCCTCACGCAGGAGGCGTTCATCCATCGCAGTGGCAGCGCCTCGCGCGCAGAGGCAGTTGAGCGCCTGCGCGCGTTCACCCTGGCGGGTGTGCTCCAGCGCGTCACCGTTCCCGCCCTGGTCATCATGGGACGCCAGGATCGTGTGGTTCCTCCACATGATGCGGAGCAGGTAGCGCGCGAGATCGGCGGGCCGGTAGACTTGTGGATGTTCGACGACGGCAACCACGTCTGCAACAACATCCCCTATAAGCACCGTCCGCAGATGGCTGACTGGATGCGGCGACAGTTGAGTGTAAGCAATGAGGCGTAGTGACACGCCCTCGGTGGAACGCTACGCCGTACGCCAGAATGTCCCGGTAGGCCGCCGCTCAGGTGGCGGGCATGGGGCGCCTTGGCGCGCAGAATGGCAGTGGGCGATGCAGCGTAGCCGCTTAGAGCCACGCAGTCCGCTGCCAGTATGACGGACGAGCTACAGCGATGTAGCTCAGGGAGCAGAGCCATGACTGGACAATACTCCAAGCGCTTTTATCGAGTCTTCAGCTTCTTCGGCATCCTCGCGTGCCTGGCGATGACACTGGCGGCATGCAGCACTGGTGGCGGCAGCAGCTCGTCGGGGCCAATCACCATCGGCATCTCCCTCTCGACCTCAGGTGACTTCTCTGCGGATGGCAAAGCCTTCACGCAGGGCTATCAGCTCTGGGCGAAGGACATCAACGCGAAGGGTGGCTTGCTCGGTCGGCAGGTGAAGCTGGTATTTCTCAACGACGCCAGCAGCCCGCAGCAGGTGACCACCAACTACCAGACACTCATCACGCAGGACAAGGTGGACCTGCTCTTTGGCCCCTTCTCCACACTGCTGACGAAGCCCGCGTCGGTCATCGCAAACCGCTATGGCTATGCCCTGGTCGAGGGCGCTGGCGGTGGCCCATCGGTCTTCACACAGGGCCTCCACAACGTCTTTGACGTGTCGCTGCCCGTCGCCAACAACCTGAACAGCTTCGCAAATTATATCGCCGCGATGCCTGCGGCCACGCGCCCGAAGTCCGCCGCGTATGCCACCGAGGACGACCCCTTCACCCAGCCTCAGGTGGACTCAGCCCGCGCGATTCTCGAAGCCGCTGGCGTGACGACCGCGTACTACAAGGTCTACCCGGCGGAGACGACGGACTTCACGCCAATCGCCGCTGGCATGGTCAATGCGAAAGCCCAGGTCGTCGTGACCGGCACGCTGCTGCCCGACGTCTCGGCGTTCATCCAGGCCTTCCATCAGCAACACTATAATCCGGAGGCGTTCATCGCCACGGCGGGCCCGGACCAGGGGACACAGTTCCTGCAGTCCATTGGCGGCGCGGCGACGGCTGAGGGTATCATGGTGCCAAATGGCTGGTATCCTGACCTCAACGCGCCCGGCAATGCCCAGATGGTGTCGGAGTACATCGCCCAGTACGGCGGGACCAAGTCCGACATTAGCTCTGACGTGCCTGAGGCATATTCTGTGGGTCAGGTCATTGCGCAGGCAGTGACGCAGAACAACAGTCTCGATCAGACCAAGCTGATCGCCACGCTGCATTCTGGCACGTTCCAGAGCGTGCAAGGCCCGGTGAAGTTCGATAGCACCGGCCAGAACACGCAGGCGCAGGCCTATCTGTTCCAGTGGCAGAATAGTCAGCTCATTCCGGTCTTCCCGGCGAATGTCGCTACAGCGCCTGTAGAGTTCCCGAAAGCCAACTGGCCCGCCTAAGCGGTCATTGGCCGCGCAACCCGCATGCGGCGCCGTGATCGCGTAGACACCGCATGCTCGTTGGTCAGGGGAGAAATACTTCCTCTCTCCTGACCGCCCTTCGCGCGCATCCGCATCCGCAAGGAGACAGAACCATGTCGCTCGTCCTCCAGGGTATTGTGACAGGCATTCTGACTGGTGGCGTCTACGCCCTGATGGCGGCTGGCCTGACGCTGATCTTCGGCGTGATGGACATCATCAACATCGCGCAGGGCGCCTTTGTGATCCTGGGCGCGTACCTCAGCTATTGGCTCTCGGTCCATCTGCACATTGACCTCTTCCTTGGCCTGTTCATCACCATTCCGGTAATGTTCGTGCTTGGTGTCATTCTCGAATGGCTGCTGATTCGCCCGCTCAAGCGCGACCGCACCCAACTCTCGATTCTGGTGACGTATGCCCTCGCTATCATCATCGAAGGTCTGCTGTATTTCTTCTTCAGCGCCGACAACGTTAAGCTGTTCGCCTGGTATACGACGCAGTCCATTCCGGTTGGCCCATTCTATCTGCCGCTGATCTACCTGCTGGCGTTTGCGCTGAGCGTGGTTTTGCTGGCGGCGCTCTATGTGCTGCTCTATCGCACGAAGTTCGGGCGCAGCGTGCGTGCGACCACGCAGAACCGTGCGGCGGCGCTGCTGATCGGCATTGATGTCGAGCGGGTCGCGGCGCTGACGTTCGGCGTCGGCGTGGCGCTGACGGCGGCGGGCGGCATGGCATATGGTGCGACGACACCGTTCACGCCTAACAGCCACTACGATCTGATCTCTCGGCTCCTGGTCATCATCATCTTCGCTGGCATGGGCAGCCTCGGCGGCGCATTGATCGCCTCCGTCGGCATGCTGGTCATTGAGAATGTCACCTCCCTGCTCTGGTCGCCAGTGTGGGCCAGCACCGTGTTCTACGTGCTGCTCGTCATCATCCTGCTTGTCCGCCCACAGGGGTTGTTTGGCAAGTTTGCAACGCGCAACCAGTAGAAAGAGCAGCAACCGATTATGGCTACAGTGGCGCACACACAGACATCCGCAGGGCAACCAGGGCGTTCAGGCGCTGGTCGGTGGAAGCCGTTCCAGATCGTCTTCTGGCTGGCCTGTCTCATCGCCGCGATCGTCTTTCCGCTGGTGTTTTCGAGTCCGGCGATCACGACGATTGCCTTCTTTACGCTGGTCTTCGCGGCGGCAGGCACGGCATGGAACATCTTCTGCGGCTATTCGGGCTACATCGCGCTCGGCCATGCGGTCTTCTTCGGTAGTGGCTGCTACACGATAGCGATTCTCTGCGCGCACTGGCACATCGCCGGTGGCTGGCTGCCGTTCGCGGTGGTTCCGCTGGCAGGGGTGGCTGCAGCGATTGTGGCTGTGCCGTTTGGTGTGGTCGCCCTGCGCACACGCCGCCACACCTTTGTGGTCATTACCATCGCGATCTTCTTCATCTTCCAACTGCTCGCCTACAACCTGCGTGGTATAACCGCTGGCTCGTCGGGCCTGGAGCTGCCGATCCCCCCGTGGAGCGGCTATGTCTTCAATCTGCCGTTCTACTATGTGATCCTGGTGATCCTGATCCTCGCCGTGGTCACCTCCTGGTTTGTGCGCCACTCCAAGTATGGGCTGGAGCTGCTGGCGATTCGCGATGACGAGGATCGCGCACGCGGGCTGGGTGTGCGAACGGGGCTGGTGAAGCTGAGCGCATTTATGCTCTCCGCCTTCTTCGTTGGCATGTGCGGCGCCGTCTGGGCGTACTTTGTGGAGTCCATCTATCCCAACACGGCCTTCGATGCGCAGTTTGATGTGCTGATCGCGCTGATGGCCTTTCTCGGCGGCCTGGGTACCATCGCTGGCCCGCTGCTTGGCGCGCTGATTCTGCAGCCCGTGACGCAATATCTCACGATTTCGATTGGTCAGAGCGGCCTCAATCTGGTGGTGGAGGGCGTGATCTTCCTCGCCGTGATTCTGCTGTTGCCTCAGGGGATTGTGCCAGCGGTCAGGGAGCTTATCTTCAGGCGGTTCGCCAGGCGCGATGCGATGCCAGTTGCGCCTGCGCCGCCGGCGCCAGCGGCGGTTGCGCCTGCCACCGAGCCAAATCCGCCGGACTCGGTGGCGGCGGAGCGCTCCTAGCGCACGTCACACAGCACACGATCAGCGAAGTCTACCAGCGGGAGAGACAGATGAGCTTGCTGCAAGCGACAGATATATCGAAGGCGTTTGGTGGCATTCAGGCGCTCAACGCCTGCTCCATCGCGGTCGAGCAAGGCTCGATTACTGGGCTGATCGGCCCCAACGGTTCAGGCAAGACGACCCTGTTCAATGTCATCACGGGCTACGAGCGCCCCGACACGGGTACGGTGCAGTTCAAGGGCGCCGACATCAGCAAGTACGGCCCTGATCGCATCTTTGGGCTGGGCATCGGGCGCACGTTTCAGCTCACGCGCATCTTCCCCCGGCTGACCGTCACCGAGAATATGCACGTCGCCATCAAGCGCAAGGGGCTGGCCTCGCTGCTAGGTCGCTGGAGCGCATCGAGCGAGCATGATCGCGCGCTGCAATTGCTCCAATTCGTCGGGCTGACGCACCTGAAAGACGCTCCAGCGGGCAGCCTCTCGTATGGGCAGCGCAAGTTGCTGGAGCTGGCCTTCATCCTGGTCGCCGAGCCGCAGATGGTCTTGCTCGATGAGCCAGCGGGCGGCATCAATCCGACGCTGATTGGCCAGCTTGTCGAGCGCATCCGCGAACTCAACCGCCAGGGGATGACCTTTCTGATCGTCGAGCATAATATGGAGTTTGTCATGGGGCTGTGCAATCGGGTCATGGTGATGCACCGTGGCGCGAAACTGGCCGAGGGAACTCCTGAGGACGTGCGCGCAAATCCCGCCGTGCTCGAAGCCTATCTGGGAGACTGACGAGATGTTATTAGAACTCACCAACGTGGTCGCAGGCTATGGCGGTGGCGATGTGCTGCGCGGCGTGAACCTGGCGGTCGAGGAGGGGACGATTACCTGCATCGTCGGCCCTAACGGCGCGGGCAAGTCCACGGTGTTCACGGTGATTAGCGGCATTCTGAAGCCGCGCACTGGGCAGATTCTGTTCAAGGGGAAGAGCCTCGTAGGGCTGTCACCGCAGCAGGTGCTGACGCGCGGCCTGGTGCAGGTGCCACAGAACCACAGCCTCTTTCCGGCGATGACCGTGCGCGAGAATGTCGAGCTGGGCGCCTATATGCTGCGCGACCGATCGCTGGTGCGAAAACGCTATGACGAGATTCAAGCGCTGTTCCCGACCGTGCGCGAGCGCGCCAGTGAGCAGGCGGGCAGTCTCTCTGGTGGCCAGCAGCGCCTGGTCGAGTTTGCGCGCTGCCTGATGCTCGATCCGTCGCTGGTGCTGCTCGATGAGCCTTCGATGGGGCTGGACCCCAAGACACTCAGAGAGGTCTTCAAGACGATCACGACGATGAAGGAGGCTGGGCGCACGATCTTGCTGGTGGAGCAGAACGCGCGCGCCGGACTACGCCTCGCTGACCATGGCGTGGTGATGGAGAGCGGGCAGGTGCGCCTCGATGGCCCCAGCGAGGGCGTGCTGAACAACCCGGAGATCAGCGCGCTCTACCTGGGCGGCAGTGTCTCGAAGCAGGCGGCAGGCGCGTAGGCAGCGAACCCTCACCCCACCCCCTTTCCCAAAGGGAGACCTTCTGTGTCGGCGACAGCGCGCAGCCTCGACGCATCATCAGGTTGCGCGCCGTCCCTTGAGTCAGGTCGGCAGGCTAGCGCGGCTTGTAGGCGTAGAGCGGATTGCCCGCCGGATCGGCGAAGTTGATCGAGCGCCCGAATGGCTCGTCCTTCGGCTCCTGCAGGATGCGTACGCCCCGCGCGACCAGCGCCGCATGCAGCGCGTCGGCGTCATCGGTGCGCCACCATATCTCTGCGCCCGCCCGGCCCGCCGCCTCTGGCTCATCTGCGCTGACGCCGAGAACCGTTCCCTGGCCGTCTCCAGAGCGAATCTGCAAGAAGTTTTGCCCTTCGCTTTCGACGGTCAGGCCAAGCGTCTCCTCGTAGAATGCCCGCTCCGCTGCGAGGTCGGGCGCGTGGACGATGACGATGTTGATCTCGTGAATCAGTGATTGCGCCATGTAAAAGCCTCCTGTGGGTTGTGAGTCTGCTTGCGCTGCTGGCCCCGCTGGCCTCGCGCTGTTCATACCCACAGTATGGCGTGGCGCTGTGACAACAGTATGGCAACAAGTTTTGCCGCGCGCCGAAATTCGTCACAATTCGCTGGCGTGGGAGGTTTCAGGCGCCTCCTGGCGCAGGGTCGGCCTGATAGAGCAGCAGCGTCGCCGCCGCCTCGTCACGGATGCGCTGGCGTAGCGCGAGGGGCGAAAGCACGCGCGCATGACTGCCCCAGCCCAGCAGCCACTGGATGATCTCGTCCAGACGGCGCACACGCAGCGTGACAAGCAGCCCACCATCGGCGGTCTCCTCCTGGGCCGTGGTGAAGAACGAGGGTGATTCACGCGCCCAGCGTGCAGCCTGCGCATCGAACTGGATGCGCGCCTCGTCGCCTTC
>JAICSR010000284.1 GCA_025936795.1 Ktedonobacterales bacterium
GTGGTGTTCTTCTATCGTGGCACGGAGCCGCTCACCCCGTTCCTCGGTATCAATGGCCTCAAGCAGGCGCAGTGGACGGCGATCTTCTTCTTCATTGGCGCACTCGCCCTGCTGGCGCTGGCGCGGCGTTTTGGCATCGCATGGCCATTCAGCGAGCGGAAGCCGATTCCCTTTCCGCTGCCTTCCGGCGGCCTGAATGCCGCGCTCAATGCCGAGTGGAAGGCGCAATCCCTGGCGTTGCAGGCGCATCCCCCGGCGGCGCCATTCGTCAAGCGCCGGCTGCTGCCCGACCCCGTCGAAACCCCTGCCGATCTGGCGGAATGGCGCCGGGGCGACTCGCGCTATGGCTCACTGCGCAATACCTTCGGCGCAGCGCAGGCGCCCGCTCCAGCGCCCACAAGGCCGCCCGCCAGCCC
This sequence comes from Ktedonobacterales bacterium, assembly GCA_025936795.1. GTDB lineage: Bacteria > Chloroflexota > Ktedonobacteria > Ktedonobacterales > JADMIN01 > JAKAIY01. Next base: position 417 of record JAICSR010000284.1, read on the forward strand.
AGCAACCAACGCAGATGCAGCGCCGCCCATCGCTATCGAGCAGCCTGCGCGCGTGAACAGGGCCAGCGGAGACGGCCGCTGACGTCCGACCGCTGGGCGTCGTCGCCAGCAGGCGGCGTGAAACGTGACATGCGCGCAGGGAAAGCAGGGTGAGGATGGACGATCTGATGCCGCCAGCGCCACAGCCAGGCTGCCCGTTCTGCCAGCGCAGCGACCTGGAGTTGACGCTGACTGAGACGCCATCGTTCTACCTGCTCGCCGACCACGCGCCGCTCGTCGCGGGCCATCTGCTGATCGTGCCGCGCGCCCACTACGCCTGCTACGGCGCAATCCCCGCGCGCTTCGACGCTGAGCTGCTGGAGCTGAAGGAACGCACGCGGCGCTTCCTCGGCGAGGTCTATCACGCTCCCACCTTCTTCGAGCATGGAGTGTTTCGCCAGACGGTCTATCACGCGCACCTGCATGCGATGCCGTTTGGCCCGGTCACCTGGGACCTGCTGGGCATGGCCGAGGGAACTGGCGGCGTCCCTTGCCACAGCCAGGACGACCTGCGTGCGTGGTATGCGCAGCGCGGCCAATATTTCTATCTGGAGACGCCCGGCGACACCGAGCGCGACTCGCCGCCGCAGGCCGCCATCCTCCCGGCGGAGATGGGCGTCTATGGGCGGGCGCTCTCGACGCTGCACCAGCTGACCAATGCGCGTGAGGGCTGGTCGCCGCCACAACTGCGCTATGCCACGCGCGGCCCCAAGCTGCGGGCGCTTGCGACGGCCTGGAATGCCTGGCAGTCGCAGGCCGAGTAGGAGGCTGGCCAGGCCCTAAAATGATCTACTTGAGATCACCGCGCTGGATACTTTCCGGTGCGGGAGGGATGAGCTTTAGTGTCATCGTCCGTTTCAACTGCCATTTTCTTCCTGCTCATGGGGATCGGTTCGGTCTGGCTTGGCTTGATTGTGCCGCATGCCAGCCTCTCCGTCCCGTCCAACCCTGATGCGCCTCCCTCACTGCTCGGGTCGCCGGCCGCACGGTGGCTCTGGCGCATCGTCTGGACAATCTCTGCGCTAGGATGGATCTGCTTTGCCCTGACCTCGCTCCGATATACCAGAGGTCAGTACATTGATGTTCCAACAACGGCTCCGCTCATTGTCCAAATCATCGCATGGTCAGGTACTGTCTGCATAATGGTTAGCTTCGCTGTAGGGGTTGCATGGGCAGTAGTTGACACAGTCCGGAAACAGAAAAGCCGTGTACGGCGCTAGAGCAGCAGTCGCTGATATAGGCCACGACCTAAACCAGGCTCGCGCATTGAAATCGCCTCTCGCGTCCTAATCTGCCAGCAGTCGCTGGGCCAGCCGATTCGCCAGCCGGATGCTGTAGTTCTGACCGCGATCCTGTGGGTAGACCTGAAACATGTTCGCCACATACAGGTTGGGGATTGGCGTCTCGTGCGGCGGGATGTGGTTGGCGTACTCGCGCGTCACGATTGGCTGCGCCCAGGGCGCCGCGAAGCCCCACATCTGCGTGATCCAGTCGCGCGTGAAGGCCGGGTTGAGCCGCTGGATGCCGGGCAGATAGCGTTCGAGCGCCTGCTCTGGCGTCTCGCGCAGCACCGGATGATTCATCGGGATATAATTGCCGAAGTAAACCAGCCGCCGCCCGCCATACTCCTCTGGCCCGATGAAATTGGTGTGCTCGATGGCGTTGAGGAAGGGATAGCCCGCGTCGCCAATCGCCAGCCAGTAGATCTGCTCTGGCAGCAGCGGGCGGTCGAGCGCCAGAATCAGGCAGTGTGCGCCAAACGCCTCACCCCAGTCGTAGCGCGCGCGATAGTCCGCTGGCAGGTCGGGCGCCAGCCGACAGGTGACGCGCGTCGGCAGTGTCGAGATGACGCGCGCATACGTCTCGTCGCCCAGCGCCGAGGTGATGCGCAATCCCTGGCCCTCCGGGTGGATCGCCTGCGCCTCCACGCCCAGCCGCACGACGCCGCCGCGCGCCTCGATGCCCGCCACCAGCGCCTCGTAGATCTGCTGAAAGCCGCCGAGCAGGTAGCCCAGGCGCAGTGTGCGATAGTGCGCGCGCGCCCACATCCAGGGCATGGCGATGTCGTCGGCGCGCTCGCCAAATTTGCCCACCAGCATCGGCTTCCAGATCGTCTCGTAGGCGCGTGGCCCCATCCAGCGCGAGAGCCAGCCCGCCGCCGTGCTCGACGCCAGCGGACCAGGCGATGGCAGGAACTTGAGCGCGGCGCCACCCGCCCCAAGGCGCAGGCGGTCGAGCAGCGGCAGCGGCGCCAGCGAGAGGATCGAGCGCGGGTCACTATCGAGCCGGTAGGGCTTGCCGCCGATTAGCATGCTGCTATTGGGCGTGCGCCAGGTGAGCTTCGCGCCCAGCCCCAGCTCCCCGATCAGCGCGATGGCGTCGCTATCGGTCGCAAAGAGGTGATGGTAGAACTTCTCCAGCCAGGGGCCTTGCTCGCCTGCCGTCCCTATGCGAAAGCCCGCCGCCAACCCTCCTGCCTCGCCCTCGCGCTCGAAGACCACCACACGCTCGCCCGCCTGCGCCAGCCGCCAGGCCAGCGTCAGCCCCAGCGCGCCACCACCCAAGATCGCCGTATCCTGCGTCGTCATGCCGCCATCCTGTAAGCTCGTCGTCCACACCGCTCAGAGCCTTCAGTATAGCGCGTCCGCGTCAACACGCTCACAAATGGGTTGTCAGCACTGGTGGCGCCGGATTCAGCGTAATGACATGGCTGCGGATACCAGGAGGCCAGACCTCACCTCCTGCCCCTCTCCCGTGAGGAGAGGAGAGCCGCAATGGCGCAGGCGAGGCGGGTCAGGTGATGGCGAGTAGGTAGCGAATGGATCAGGCGTTCCGGCTGCTGGTTCCTCGCGATACGCTAGCAGCCAGGTTCCACCTCTCCTCGCGGGAGAGGGGGCCAGGGGGTGAGGTCGCGCCTGGCGCCAGAAGCATATCCGCATCTATTCGTTCATCTGCATCAGCCGCCAGCCGCGACGACCTTGTTGCGCAGCGCGCCAATCGCGTCAATCGCGGATTCCATCACATCGCCGGGAGCGAGGTATTCTTGCGGCGTGCGGCCATGCCCCACGCCGGCGGGCGTGCCAGTGGCGATGATGTCGCCTGGCTCCAGCGTCATGACCTCGGCCAGCGCGGCGATGATCGTGGCGACATCGAAGAGCATATGCGCTGTCGTATCGGCCTGCTTGACGACGCCATTGACACTCAGCGTCAAATGGAGCGTGGCCGGGTTGGGAATCTCATCAGTCGTGACGATCCACGGCCCCATCGGGCATGAACCATCCAGGCTCTTGCCCGTGAACCATTGCAGGCCCGGCGCATGTTGCAGGTCACGCGCGCTGAGATCATTGACGATGGTGTAGCCGAAGACGTGTTTTAGTGCGTCTGCGCGCTGGATGCGTCGCCCGCTCTGCCCGATGACCACCGCCAGCTCGACCTCCCAATCGAGCTTCTGAGTGACGCTGGCGTCGAGCGGGATGTCATCGTAGGGGCCAGTGACCGTCGTGACGGCTTTGGTGAAGATGTTGGGGCGTCGCTGGCCAACGGGCGCCTGCTCGCCCGCCGCGCGCAGCGATTCGGCGGCATGCTCGGCGTAGTTGCGCCCGACGCAGAGGATGTTCTTCGCAGGGCGTGGGATGGGAGCGAGCAGGCGCGCGCCGCTCAGCAGAATCGCGGCATCCTCTGGCGCTGCGCTGGCAAGCTGGGAGACGCGCTCTAGCGCCTGCGGACCGCCTGCAATCAGCGCCAGCATGTCGCGCAGCAGTTCCGGCGCCTCGCGCGCCTCAGGCGCATTCAGCATCGTCGCCGCGCGCACGAGGTCCACCAGTTCACCATCGCGCGCCACCCCCAGGCGGATGCTGCCGTCATCCGCGCGAAAACTCGCTATCCGCACAAGCTGTTCTCCTCATGTTGCTCGCCACTGCTCGCGCTGAGCGTCGTGCGCATGGCAGGCGCCCAGCCATCGTGGGCCATGCGCCTCTAACAAGTCTATCATGCGAGCGGCCAGCGCAGCGTGGCGGGGCCGCTCGCTGGCGCCACGTATGCGTACCTGTGTAGCGGCAATGGCTGCGTATGGGCGCGCTCTCGGCGCTCTCGGCGCCCTTGACGTTCGCAGCGTTCGCGCCAGTTCACGTTAGATCACGCCAGATGAGGGAGATTCCGGATGAAGCCGCGCAGCAGGTCGGGACGCCAGCCCGCGCCGTATGCCGTTGGGGAGGATGTTGGGCCATCCTCTCCGGCGCGCTCCGCTGCGCAACGTGGCGCCCGTACTGCGCGCGCTCCACGCGGACGGGCGCGTGTGACGCCGCTGCCCGATGGCTACTCGTCTGGCGATGGCGCGCTGGCTCCGACTGCGACGCGGCGACGCTGGCGGCCACCCAATCCACAGCGGGCCGCGCTGCTGCGGCTGCTGCGGCTGGCGCGCCAGACGCTCACGGGCGCCGCGCGACGCCTCCGGCAAGTCTCGCCAGGGCGCGCCTTCAGCGTTGGTATCCCGCTGGCGCTGCTGCTTGCGCTATTCGTCTGGCTGTTCACGGGGGCCTACTGGCAGACCCGCCATGTCCGCATTGAGGGGACCGGCGACCCGACGCTCGTCGCGCTGGTTCACACGCAGCGGCTGACGGGTTGCAATGCGTTCCGCTGCGGGTTTGGCGCCGCACGGCAGGCAATCGGCGCATCGCCACGCGTGCAACAGGTCAGCGTACAGGTCGTGTTCCCCGATACGACGCTGGTGCGCATTACGCCGCGCCTGGCCGCCGCGCTGTGGCGCACGCAGGGGCAGACCTGGGCCGTCGGCGCGGATGGCGTGGTCGTCGGCGCGGTGCAGCGCGACCCATCGCTGGCCACGCCCAACGCCGCCGTTGTGGATGATCCCGCCGACCTCGCCTTTAGCGGGCAAACACCGCGCCCCGGAACGCACATGGACGCGGCGCTGGTCGTGATGGCA
>JAICSR010000010.1 GCA_025936795.1 Ktedonobacterales bacterium
CAGCACCGCCTGGCCGTGGTCACCGACGTATTGCACCTTCGGCGCGATGGCGTGCAGCGTGGGCAGCGCATAGTCGTAGGTCGCACGCGCGCCGCCGATCATCATCGAGAGCTTGCCCTGCTCCAGCGTCACGACGCTGCCGGAGACCGGCGCATCGAGCATCTGCGCGCCGCGCTCCTCCACCCGCGCCGCGATGCGCCGCGAGACGGCGGGATTGACCGTGCTCATGTCAATATAGGTTTTGCCGGGGCCAAGCGCAGCCATGATACCATCTGGCCCATCGACAATCGCTTCGAGCGCCTGCGTATTGGTCACCATCGAGAAGGTGATGTTCGAGGCCTCCACGACGGCGCGCGGGCTGCCAGCCAGAAGCATGCCGGCATCCACCAGCCACTGCGCCTTGGCTGGCGTGCGATTGTAGCCCGTCACCTGATGCCCGGCGTCGAGCAATCGCTTGGCGACGCGCCCACCCATCGCGCCCAGTCCGACGAATCCCACGGTTGGCATCTGCGCCCTCCCATCTGCGGCTGACATTGGTTGGTCTTCGCGCTGCGCCGCCGGAGCGAGGTCGCGCGGTGTCTCAGGCATCTCAGGTGGCGTATGCTGCGCTTCTCGCGCCTGCGCGCGCCCGCCAGCCGACAGTAGTCGAGTGATCCAACTCACCCAGCCATCTCCTCTGATTCCTCGGTTTCCGCTGCGCCCTGCGGCACGACTGCGGTGTGACACTAGCTGGCTGGCGTCGCGCGGCGGTGTGTGGACGCGCCGGGTTGGCGCTGTGGCGCTGGCGCGGTACTCTGGCGAACGATCAGCGTCACAGGCATCAGCAGCGGACTCTCTGGCATGACGCCATCCACGACCATATCAAGCAGACGTTCAACTGCGCGCACGCCCATCGCGCGGTGTGGTACCTGCACCGTCGTCAGGTTCGGCGCCATATGCGACGCATGGAACAGGTCGTTGAAGCCGACTACCGAGATGTCCTCTGGGACGCGCAGACCCGCCTCGATGATGGCGTGAATCGCGCCCAACGCCGCCAGATCGTTGACCGCGAAGACGGCGGTCGGCGGGTCGGGGAGTTCGAGCAGCGTGCGCATCGCCGTGTAGCCGCCCGCCTCGCGGAATGAGCCTCTGACCAGCAGCGCCGCCTGATCGTCGAAGGTATCGGCGTTGTGGCTGCGCAGCGTATCGAGATAGGCCTGGCGCCGCAGGTAGCCGGTGGAGGCGTCATCGGCGCCAGCGATGTGCGCGATGCGCCGATGCCCCAGTTCGAGCAGGTGTTCGATGGCTGCGACGGCGCCTGCGTAGTCATCTGGAACGACCGCGTTCGGCGTGATCGGCTCAGTGTGCCGGTTGACCATCACGAAGGGCGTCTGCTCCCTGGCGAGCTGCTCGATGGCGCTGTCGTGCAGGCGCGCGGTGGCGAGCAGTAGGCCATCCACCTGGCGGTCGCGCAGCATCGCCAGGCCATGCGCCTCGCGGGCGGGCTGGTCGTCGGTGTTGGTGAGAATGATGCTGTAATTGCGTTCGGCTGCGGCGTCTTCCATGCCGCGCAGCACGCTGGCGAAGAACGGGTTGGCGATATCGGGGATCAGCACGCCAAAAACGGCGGTTCGCTTGGTGCGCAATGAGCGCGCTACGCTGTTTGGCCGGTAGTCATGCTCGCGCGCCAACTGCAGGATGCGCTCGCGTAGCTCGGCGCTCACCCGCTGGCGTGGATCGGCATGCAACACGCGCGCCACCGTGGAGGGATGCGCCCCCGCGAGCAGGCTCAGTTGTTTGAGGGTGATCGGCATGCCTGTGGCCGTTCTAACGCGCCATTGCTGGCCTAACCTGTCAGGTGAACAATCGATTGTCTACACTGTAACATGCGTGTCATGGTGTGTCAATCAATCGCCTTCTGATCTACAACGTCGCGCGGGCAGTTCCGGTTTCCTCGTTGCGCAGGCCCGCTGGCATGGCATGACTGATGCGCTGCTGAGATTGCGGCTCCCCTCGGCGGACAATGGATGCGCGCAGGCTGGGGAGCCACGCTGGCGTGATGCGCCCGCTATGAGCGCCCGCTATGAGCGCCCGCTATGGACGCCGATGTTGAAAGGATTGCAACGAGATGGCGCCGCCACCGCTGGCTGACCTCGGTTTTCCCGCCTGGTTGCGGGCCGCTCACTGGATCAACGTCTTCTTCATCGGGCTGCTGCTGCGCAGTGGCATTCAGATACTCAGCTCGTATCCCCGCCTCTACTGGGGCTATGACGCCGTGCCAGGGCGCGAGTGGATCACGTTCACCCGCAAAAAGCTTCCGACTGATCGCCATTGGATCACGCTCGACCAGGAGACGAACGCGCCGCCCTGGTTAGCGCAGCCGGGCGGCAAGCTACTGGGGCTGGGTCGCCACTGGCACTTCGCGTCGGTCATCTTCTGGGTATTCAACGGCGTCATCTACGTCTTTCTGCTGTTTGCCACGGGCCAATGGCAGCGGCTCATCCCGACCTCATGGAGCATTTTCCCGGAGGCCTGGAACGCCATCGTCATCTATGCCACCTTGCATATCCCTCCCCCCAGACCGCCATATCCCTATGACGCCATCCAGCAACTCGTCTATGCGGCAGTGGTCTTTCTGCTGGGACCATTTCTCATTCTGACGGGCGCGGCGCAGTCGCCCGCCATCGCTGGGCGGTTTCCCTGGTACGAGCGCCTCTTCGGCGGACGCCAGACCGCACGCAGCTTGCACTTTCTTGGCTTGCTCGCTGTCGTCATCTTCACGCTGGCGCATACGTGGATGGTCATCTACACCGGCTTCGCCCAGAATATCAGCAACATCACGCTGGGGACAGGCGCACGTAACCTGGGCTTGGCGATTGTGATCGGTCTGGCGATCATCGCACTCTGCCTGCTCATCTACGCCGTGACTACCTGGGCCTCGCTGCGCTCGCCGCGCCGGGTCTATGAGGCGCTTGGCGCGCTGATCCATCCGCCGCTGGGCTGGCTGGCGCATCGAGTCGCGCCGCGCCAGCGCTATCGCCGCTCAGAGATTTCGCCCGTGTTCCTCGTCAATGGCGAGCCACCGACCAGCGAGCGCTATGAGCTGATGAAGGCGCTGGGCTACGCTGACTATCATCTGGAGATATGCGGGCTGGTGCAGCATCCACTGCTCCTCTCGTATGCCCAGCTACGCGCGCTGCCACGACATGAGCAGATCACCCTGCACCACTGCATCCAGGGATGGAGCAGCATCGGCGCGTGGGCGGGCGTCTCCTTCGCCGACATCCTGAAGCTGTGCGAGCCGAAACCAACCGCGCAGTACGTCGTCTTCTGGTCGCACTCCAACGACACCTCCGGGCGGCAATTCTACGAGGTGATTGATCTCGCCACGCTGCGCCATCCGCAGACGCTGCTGGCCTATCAGCTCAACGACGTGGACCTCACCGTTGAGCATGGCGCGCCGCTACGCCTGCGGGCCGAGACGCTGCTTGGCTTCAAGATGGTCAAGTGGATCGAGCGCATCGAGTTCGTAGAGGAGTACGCCAGCATCCGCGAGGGCCAGGGCGGCTCGCGCGAGGACAACAAGGAGTATGAGATGGAGGCCAGTGTGTGAGCGCTGGCTGGCGGTTAATATGGAGCCCGGAGCGGTCGTTGGCGTTGGGCCAGACCTCACCCCAGCCCCTCTCCTGCGAGGAGAGGGGAGCCAGAACGTCCCGCTCCCGCCGCAGCGGGGGAGGGGTTGGGGAGGGGGCGGCCAGCGCCAACTCCTCAGCCGGAGGTGTTATCCGTCCACGCAGGCGGACTTCGCGGCCCACTGGGCACTCCAGGCGCGGTTTCAACCGCCAGCCGAGCGGCGAGGCTGTGGCGGCTCGAAGGAGAGCTCAAGCGCTTCGCGTAGGTTGGCTACTGCCGCCGCTTCTGTCTCGCCCTGGCTGGCGACATCCACTTCGAGACATTGAGCTACGAACCACTCGCCTTCACGCCAGACGCTCGCAGTGAATCGCCGTTTCATTCTTGTATTCTCCTGCTCCTCTGCTGATGTTGCCCTTGCATGATAGCATCTCCCGCACACGCGGCGGCGTAGTGGCGCCCGGCGCCCATCACCTCGGTTGCGCCTCATGTCCGGTTGGGGGCGATGCGGTAGTACTGGAAGAGCTGCTGGGCGAGGGCGCGCCAGAGTGGGCCTGCCGCGTCGCCGCCGAAGATGACGTTGCGGGGATGGTCGAGCTTGACGAGCAGCACGAAGCGCGGATGGCTCGCAGGGGCATAGCCAATCACCGAGGCATAGGTCCATGTCGGGTCAGTGGGATAGGGGGTCGAGGTGCCGGTTTTGGCGGCGATGCTGTAGCCCGGCAGCAGCGCCATGTGCGCGTCGCTAGAGAGCGCCGACTGCGTGAGCATCTGCGTCACCGTCGCCGCCGTCTGCGCGCTGACGACCTGCCGCACGACCTGCGGAGCGTAGGTCGTCGTCGCGCCGAGGCCACCATCCGCTGTGACGCTGGCGACGATGTGCGGGCGCATCAGCACGCCGCCATTGGCCAGCGCGGCGTAGGCCTGCGCCATTTGCAGCGGGGTCACACCGATGCTCTCGCCAAAGGCGTTCTCCGCCAGCGTCAAGTTCGCGCTCTCGCCGCTACCACCGCCGCGCAGGCCCGCCGTCTCGCCCGGCAAGCCGCTGCCTGTCGAGTGGCCAAAGCCGAAGTCGCCGAGTGTCTGGTAGTAATGCTGTGCGCCGACACGCTGCGCGACGAAGACCGCGCCGACATTCGCTGAGTAGCGCAGCACCTGCGTCATGTTCTCCACGCCGTGGCCGGTGCGGTCGAAGTTGTAGATGCGCACGCCGTCCACATCGGTGTAGCCAGCGTCGAAGAAGGTTGTTTGCGGCGTGATGGCGCCCCACTGGATGCCCGCCGCCATCGTCACCGCCTTCATCACCGAGCCGGGGTCATAGGTGGCGCTCACCGCAGGATTGCTGAAGCTGCTCAGCGGGGCATTGTAATACTGGTTCGGGTCAAAGCCGGTGGAGTTGGCCATTGCGATGATGCCGCCGGTCTGCGGGTCGAGGACGATCACCTGGCCGCCGTCGGCGTTGGTCGTTTGCACGGCGTTGGCCAGCCCTTGCTCGGCCCGGCGTTGCACATTCGCATCGAGGGTCAGCGTCACATCCGCCCCCGGCGTCGGATCGGTCTGGCGCAGCGGCGCCTGAGCCAACGGCTGGCCGCTCTCGCTGACGCGCGTATAGAGCAGGCCAGGGGAGCCACCCAGCGCGCTGTTTTCCAGTTGCTCCACGCCATACTGGCCCGCGCCATCGCTCAGCCGCACGAAGCCGAGCGTCTGCGCCGCCAGCGAGCCGTTGGGGTACTCGCGCGTCACCTGCGGCATCAGGGCCACGCCGTCCTGCAGATGCGCGGCGCTGAGGGTCGCCGTCACTGCCGCGCTCTGTTGCGGCGTCAGCAGCAACGGCTGGCCATCCGCGCCAGTCAGCCGCGCATACTCGCCAGGTACATCCATCTGGGCCGCGAGGGTGGCGACGGGCAGGCCCAGCGCCTTGCTCAGCGCCTGTTCCGCGCGTGTCAGCGCGCCCGCCGAGCGCAGCAGCGCCGGGTCAACGATCACCGTGTCGCGTGTCACGCTGATCGCCAGCGCCGCGCCGTTTGCGTCGAGAATCTCGCCGCGCGCAGCCGGGATGCGCAGCGCACGCACGCTCTCCTGTGCGGCGCGCTGCGAGAGGGTCGCTCCCTGCGCGATCTGCCACCAGGCTGTGCGTCCCAGCAAGCCGCCCATCGTCGCAACCGCCAGCCCCAGCAGCACGAACTGGCGGCGCGCCATCCGCGCGCCGGGCGCGGCAGTTGGCCGATGCTCACGCTCCAGCGTCTGGCCTGCTATCTGGCCTGCTATCTGGCCGGATGTCTGGCCCACTGGCGGCTCAGCTCTTCGGCCTGCTCCTGGGCGCGGTGGCCGCATTGCGTCTCTCCTCCCGATCCACGTCTAGCGCCATCACAGGCCCGCATATAGCGTGCGGGCTAGTGGCCCGCATCGTGGATCGCGATCCACACGACCGACGCCGGATCCGCCGGAACCATGCCCAACTCATGGGCGCGCTGCTCAATATAGGTGGGACTTTGCAGGCGCCCGAGCTGAGCGTGCAGATCGGCGTCTTGCCGCCGCAGATCGCTCTGCTGCGCCTGTTGCTGCAAGAGCGCCTGGTGCGTGGCGGTCAACGCCGCCACCTGGCTCAGATAGAGCAACGCCAGTAGCGCCACCACCACTGCGAACTCCAGGATGATCAGCGCCTGCCGCTGGCGATTGAAGCGGGCCAGCCCCGCCCGCACGCGGCGCATGAGCCACTCCGGCCACTCCCCCGTCAGTGGTGGGCTTGTTGGCGGACTTGTTGGCGCGCTCCTCGGCGCTTGCTGCGGTCCTGGCAATGGCGTGCGCATCCTTCATCCCTCCCGGCGCCTGGCTACTCCTACACCCACCAACCGACGCATGCCAGGCGCCGAGATGCGCAGCAAAACGCCTCCCTGCCCTGGCAGCGGGCGAGGAGGCGTCGCGGGGGATGGCTGGCGGGCGCGGCTGGCGAAGGGATCAGCGGCGGTAGTCTACCGTCAGGCTGTGCGTGGTGATGAAGCGCTCTACTGTGCGACTGTCAGGGATGGTGAGCAGGCGGGTGGCCTGATCGCGCCGCAGCACGAAGTTGAAGGCCGTCTGCGAGTCATCCGCCGCCGACCAGAGCGGGCGCGCGAAGATCGGCTGGACGATCTCCCAGCCCTCTGCCAGCGCTGCGCGCAGGTCGCCGAAACGCCTGCTGCTCATCTTGCGTGGGCGCTTCGTCGGCGTGGCATGCGTAGCGCCGCTATCCGTCGCTGCTTTCGCATCCGTCGCATCCGTCGCATCTGGGGTGGTCGTTGCAGCCGGGGCTGGCATGGCGGCTGGCTCCTGGCGCGCAGGCTGGCGCGGGCCATTGGTCGGCGCGACGCGCAGCGCGACCACCTGCGCCGAATGCGCGGCAGCCTTCACTTGCGACTTTGCCCGCGTCTTCACGGGAGCCTCGCTCAGGCTCAGGCCGGGGAGCGCGTCCTGCGCGACGCGCGCAGCTCTCCGCTGTGTTCTGGCGGTCGGTGCGCCGCCAGCGCTCTCAGCCGTCGCGCTCTTTCGCTTCGCCATCGTTCGCCTCCGTTTCGGTCGCCTGTCTCCCTGCGAATTCGCCTGCCCTGTCGGCCCTGCCTGCCGCTGCCAGCGCCAGAGTCGCATGTCCCCGGCGCACGTTCCACTCAGCCCAGACGCTCAGCTACGCGCAACTTTGCGCTACGAGCGCGCGGGTTTGCGCTTACCTCTGCCTCGCTCGGCGCGAGCGGATGGCGCGTGATGATGCGCACGCGCGGCTCGCGTCCGCAGACACACTGCGGCGCTTCTGGCGGGCAGACGCAGCCGCGCTGCTCACGCTGCAAGAACTGCTTGACGATGCGATCTTCGAGCGAGTGGAAGCTGATGACCGCCAGTCGCCCGCCCGGCTTCAACGTCTCCACAGCGGCGGGCAGCGCAGCCTCCAGGCTGCCCAGCTCGTCGTTGACGGCGATGCGCAGCGCCTGAAAGACGCGCGTCGCCGGGTGAACGCCGCCGGGCCGCCCATGGACGACGCCCGCCACCAGCCGCGCCAGTTCATCCGCCCGCGCAATCGGCGCCTGGCTGCGCGCCTCGACGATGCGCCGCGCGATGGGGCGCGAGAAGCGCTCCTCACCGTAGCGCCAGAAGATGTCGGCCAGCTCCGCATCGCTGCGGGTATTCACCAGGTCCGCCGCCGACTCGCCGCGCGTCGGATCGAAGCGCATGTCCAGCGCGCCATCCGCCGCGAAGCTGAAGCCGCGCTCGCGCGCCGCAAGCTGGTCAGATGACAGCCCCAGGTCCAGCAGGACGCCATCCACCGGGGCCAGGCCAGCTGCGCGGGCAAACTCGCCGAGTTGGCGGAAGTTGCCGTGGCGCACGAGCAGCCGCCCCTGCGCAATCGCCTCAGCCAGCCGCGCCTCGGCCCGGCGCAGCGCCGCTGGGTCGGCGTCAATCGCCAGCACATGCCCGCGCGGTTCCACGCGCTCCAGCAGCAGCGTGGTGTGCCCGGCGCCACCCAGCGTGCCATCAACGAAGACGCCGCCGGGCTGCGGACGCAGCGCATCGAGCGCCTCCGCAGGCATCACCGCGATGTGCGATGTCTCCTGCGCGCTGGGCGCGTCGGCGCGTGCCGAATCAAAGCTGGCGACTGGCTCTGTCGTGCGAATGTCTCCTCAACTCCTGCTGCTTGCCTGATTAGAAGGGCAAGGGCAACGCGCTCAGGTCTTCCTCGTCGGTTGCGCTGAGATAGGCTTCCCAGCCCGCGACGCTCCAGATCTCGAAGCGGTCGCGCGCGCCGATCACCATCGCCTCGCCATTCAGGCTGGCGTACTGGCGAAACTTGGTCGGGATGACGATGCGCCCCTGGGCGTCCAGCTCCAGCTCGTGGGCCATGCCGAAGAATCGGCGCTCCACCAGCCGCAGCAGCCGTGGGTCGGTGATGGCGGCGCTCAGTTCGCGCGCTTTGGCCTCCCACGTCTCCATAGGGTAGACATAGAGGCAGGGGTCCACACCGCGTGTCAGCACGGCTCCGCGCTCGATCTTCGAGCGGAAGCGCGCTGGCACGGCGACCCGTCCCTTGCCGTCTACACTATGGAGATACTCGCCCAGGAACATCTCGTTCTCCCCACTTTGCCCCATTTTGCCCCACCCTGCTAGTATAGCCCTCCCTTTTCAGGGCGAACACCCCTTTATCCACGACTTTGCGCCATCGCCGTGGATAAGCCAGTGGATAACCCGTGGACAACACAAACTTCCCGACAATTGCAGACAATTCTCCCCAGATGGGCTGACGGTTGAAACTGCGTTTGAAGGCGGGTGTCGCTGCTGCCAGACCTCACCCCCAGCCCCTCGCCCACAGGGTGACGGGAGCCTCTGGAAAGCCCCGCTCCCGCCGCAGCGGGGGAGGGGTTGGGGAGGGGGAGTCAGCGCGCGGCGAGTCTTGCAGGCCACACGGTCCTTGACACTCATCACGATTTAGTGCTAAAGTATTGCATAGGACGCAACCGAAAAGACGTGCTGGAGCGAAGGAGAGCGCATGATGGAGCAGGTCGAGCAGGTCGAGCAGCAGGTCTGCGAGGCAGACGAGCCGCAGCAGCCCGCCTATGCCACGCGGCGGCTGGGGGTCGCGCTGTGGACCCGCCTTGCGCGCGCCTATGGGCGCAACATCCGTCTGGCCGAGGGACGTCTGCGCGGCTGGGACCTCAGCGTGGCGCAGTTCGATGTGCTGGCGCAAGTGGGCGCGCACGAGGGCATCACGCAGCAGGCGCTGGCGAAGCGGCTCCTGGTGACGCAGGGCAATATCACCCAACTGCTCGACAAGCTCGAACGGCGCGGCCTGATCCGACGCTGCCCCGATGGGCGGCTCAAACGGCTCACGCTGACGGAGGAGGGATGGCGCCTGCGCGAGCGCGTCGTCCCTGGACAGGAGCAGTTTCAGGCGGAGCAGTTCGCCGCGCTGACCCCGGAGGAGCAGCGGCTGCTGCTGGCGCTGCTGCGCAAACTGCAGCGCGCGCCCTCACCCCCGGCCCCGCTCTCAGCGGGCGAGGGGAGTTAGATGACGACCAGCGACACTGACCAGCGACAATAACCAGCAGACAACTAGCGACACGCGCGATCTACGCGCACAGGAGCGCATCTCATGCAACTGACCGGACTTCACCACGTCTCCGCGTTAACCGCGCAGGCTGCAAACAACTTCGACTTTTACACGCGTGTCCTCGGCATGCGGCTCGTCAAGAAGACCGTCAATCAGGATGATCCTTCGTCGTATCACCTGTTCTACGGCGACGAGCATGGCAATCCTGGCACGGAGTTGACCTTCTTCGACATCCCGCAGGCCGCGCCGCTGCGCCCCGGCGTCAGCAGCATCTCGCGCATTGCCCTGCGCGTGACGGGGCAAGATGCCCTCGCCTGGTGGGCCGAGCGCTTCGCGGCGCTCGATGTGGCGCACGACGCCATCACCACCGAGGCTGACCGCCATGTCCTCGCGTTCCGCGATCCGGAGGGCCAGCGCCTCGCCCTGGTGGATGACACCGCTGCGCCACTGCCCGGTGGCGTTCCCTGGGCCAGGAGCAGCGCGCCGTCGGCGGTGGGCATTCGTGGGCTGGGCGCGGTGACGCTGACGGTGCGCACCATCGAGCCGACTGCGCGCGTGCTGACTGAGGTGATGGGCTTTAGCCAGCGGGGCGGGTATGCGGCCAGCGATGGTCCGCAGCGCGAGATCGCCGTGTTCGGTACGGGTGTCGGTGGCCCCGGCGCCGAGGTCCACGTGGATGCGCGCGATGACCTGGCGCCTGAGCGTCTGGGGCGTGGCGGTGTGCATCACGTCGCCTTCCGCGTTCCCACACCAGAGCAGCATCTCGAATGGCTCGACCGGCTCGAATCGGCGGGACTGCGCACCTCTGGCCTGGTCGAGCGCTACTACTTCCGCTCGATCTACTTCCGCGAGCCAAATGGCATCCTCTTCGAGCTGGCGACCGATGGCCCCGGCTTCCTGGCGGACGAGGACGAGGCGCATCTGGGCGAGGCGCTGGCGCTGCCACCCTTCCTGGAGCCGCATCGCGCCGCCATCGAGGCCAGCCTGCGCCCGCTCAATACCGTCGCCACGCGCTCCTGAGCGGCGACGGGCGGCGGCCTGATGAGCGCGCGCTCACACGCTGATTCAGGCCTGCCGCCAAGCGTTCAGTCAAGCTTTCGTTGACGAATACTCAACGAAGGCTTGACAGGCTATGCGGCTACCCTGCACAATACGGCATATTCTCTGCGTTAGCGGCAAGCCAAACGCGAAGTCAGCGGAAAAATCGCTCACTCGCTGACTTCCGTTGACGTAGACGCGGGCAAGCGCGTAGATCACGAGTGGCCTCCAGCGCTCCATATACTGTGTCACGTCGGCTGATTGGCGCCGACAGCTTTTCTCTCCGCGCGCGACCTGACGATTCCTTCTCAGGAACCTTTCAGGGAGACGACAGAGAGAAAGTAGCCTGGTGTGACGTAGTAGAGCAAGAGATGGTCTACAAGGCTTTTGGCCCCACCAGTCATACCCACCAGAGAAGACGACATCGTGGTCGTCGGCTATCTGAATGGACGATAGCGCGCTCGTCTGGCGATGTCGCCAGCTGAGACAGGCGTATTCAGGAGTGACATGGTGCAAGACGATTGGCCTGATGACGCTCTCTACGCGGGGCTAGTCGCCCGTGAACCGCAGGCGCTTGAGGCGCTGATTCAGCGGTATGCGCGCGAGATCACCTACTTCATTCGGTTGCTGCTGAATGGTGTAGGGACGGCCCAGGACGCCGAGGAGTGCGCCAACGATCTCTTTGTCACCGCGTGGCAAGAGATCGAAGCGTTCATCCCTGCGCGTGGTTCGCTGCACACCTGGCTGACGATGCGCGCCAAATACATCGCGCTTGATCGTCGTCGCCAGTTGCAGCGCCGTCAGGCGGCGGTTACTTCGCTCGATGGTGAGGCGACCGTCAATCGCAATGGCGACGCGCACTCCGGTGAGCGGCGCCTCGCCCAACTGACCGACCACAACATGGAAGGCATCCTTGAGCAGCGTGAGCGCCGCGAGGAGCTACGCACAGCGTTAGAGACGTTACCGGATCTAGACCGCTATCTCGTCTATATGCGGTATTTCCGCCTGGCGAGCACTGAAGAGATCTCGACCAAAACGGGTCTCTCTCGCCATGCCATAGATACACGTCTCTGGCGAGCGCGCAAGACGCTACGCGACGCCCTTGAGGAGCAAACCTATGAGCGGGTTCGAGCGCTCAAACAACCCGGACAGCCATGATGCGCCGGGCAGCAGCGGACGGCCCTGGCCTGACGACTTCACGCTGGAGGATGAGCAATTCGCCGCCGAATTGCGGGCCTTCTTCCCCATCGAAGATGAGGAACTGCCTCCGCTCTATATTCAGACCCTGCTCGACGACGACGCACAGGCGCCGCTCGACCGCAGCGATCTGCGCCGCATGACCTATCGGGTCAAGCGCACGCTTGGCCTGCCCCATAAGCCGCTCTTCACCCATCAGTGGGCGCCCAGCGCCTGGGCCGATCAGGTCTCGGTGGAGCACGTTACCCGCGCGGTCAAGCGGGCGGGTCGCCCCGTCATGGCGCTGGTGGCGCTGATGATCTTCTGCATGGTGACCAGCATGTATCTGGCGACCCCATCGTTTGCACAGGGGTTGCGCCTGCTCTTCGGGGACACCGGCGCGCAACAGGTGGCCCACTACCCCAGCAATGTCGCGCCTGAGAAGCATGTCACGGCGACAACCGCTGCGCCGCCCGCGCAGATGCAGTCATTCTGGCTGGGCCAGACCTCTGGCGACTATGTCTATCAGGGGATGCGCACCCTCCCACAAGAGCAGTACTCGCGCGGGCCTATCCTCGATATTCAATATGTGCTGGGTGAGCGCACTGGCCAGCAGACTGGCTCAGGCATCCTCGACATCCGCGAGTTCCAGATCTCTGAGTCGCTGAGCGCGGTGTTGCAGAGCGTGCAAGAAGGCTCCGCCAGCGTCGTCTCGGTCAACGGGCTGAACGCCGTCTATGTGGATGGCATGTGGGTCACTGTCACGGCGCCGGGTCTGCGCACCACCTGGCAGAGCGGCACGCGCAGCATGCTGATCTTCGAGCGCGACGGCGTGATCTTCTGGATCGTCGGCGACCAGCGCGACGGCCTCGGCGAGGCCCAGCTGGTGCAAGCCGCCAGCCAGATGGGGCCGACGACCATGAATACGTTGGTGCAGTCGAATCTGCTCAGCGTGCGCCTGGTCGGCGCGGAGTTGAGCGCCAGCCTGCGCGATCCGATTGGCTACACGAACGAAGTGTATGCGATGATTCCCCGCACTGCCTCGCCAGATACCGCCGCTGGAGAGTTCGTCACACCGGGGCAGCCACCGCAGTCGCTGCCGTCGCCGCTCAGCTGAGGATGCGCACGCAAGACACCCGCAGCATGCGACACGGCAGGCGCGCCCGGCGGGGGCGCGGCCCTGTCGCCAGCGCCCTGCTGTTCTTCACCCTGCTCAGCGTGGTCGCGCTCACGGCGGCGTCGTGCGGCTCGACCAGCCGCCCAAAGACGCCGCAGCCTGCGCCAGACGCTCAGCAGATTCTGCGTGATGCGCTCTTCACTAGCGCCGCCGATAGCTCCGGCGCGCTCGACATCGCCAGCTATGACCCGGCCCTGGCGGATGACCCCGCGTCGGCCACTGTGGCTGCGCTGATCTATCCCTCGCTGGTCACGCTCGACTCCCATCTCACGGTGCGGCTCTGGGCCGCTGAGGGCATGAATGTCAGCGCGGATGGCCTGAGCGTGACCTTTCACCTGCGCTCCGGCATCCATTTCAGCGATGGCGAGCCGATCACCGCGCAAACCTTCGCCTTTGCGCTCAACCGCGCGCTCGATCCATGTGTCAATGCGCCGCTCGCGTGGTATCTCTACCCCATCGCCGAGGCCGCCGCCTTCCATCAGGAGGACTGCCCCGCGCCGCAGCAGGACGGCATCGCTGGCCCGATCACCACGCTGATCGGCATCGGCCAGCCGATCAACCCGGTGGACCCGCTGACATTGACACTCACGCTCGCGAAGCCTGCGATGCGCCTGCTCACCGCGCTGGCCGAGCCAATCGCCTTTGCCGTGCCGCAGGGCCTCGTGCAGCAGTACGGCGACCAGTGGACACAGCATCTGACCGATCATGGTGGCGTGGGTGGTAGCCTCTTCCAGCTCAGCCGCACGCCGCAGCAGGGCGGCCTGCGCCTGTTGCGCAACAACGCCTTCTGGGGCGCCGCGCCACGTCTGCGCGAGATTGACTATAGCCTCTACAGCGCCGCCGGGCAGGCCTACAGCGCCTATCAGGCGGGCAATCTCGACATTGGCTACCCCTCAGCCGATCAGGTGGCGTCGGCGCCCAAGAGCGCGGGCATGCAGTCCACGCCGCTGCTGCGCATCGTCGCGCTCGGCCTGAACTGGCATGATGCGCCCTTCGACAACCAGCAGTTGCGGCTGGCGTTTGCGCTGGCCATCAATAAGCAGTCCATCGCCACCGACCTGCTCAGCGGTCTGGTCATTCCCACCAATCATCTCGTGCCGCAGGGGTTGCTGGGATATAATCCCGCGCTCGTCGGGCCAGACTCCACACAACAACTCAGTGGCTCGACAGCAGAAGCTGTAAAACTTGCGCAGACGTTTGCGTCTAGCGCATGTAGTGGGTCCTTTGCACAGTGTCCGGCCATCACGCTCGAAGCGCCAGCGGAAGACGCCAATGCCAGCGTCGTCGCGGCGGAGATCGCGCGGATGTGGCAGGATGTGGCGCCCGGCTATCCGCTGACAGTCAAGGTCGAGCCAGCGGCGCTGCTGCAACAGCGCACGGCAAGTGGCGACGCGCAATTCACCCTGAGCGAGTGGGCGGCTGACTACCCAGATGCGCAAAACGCGCTGGGCCGTTTCACCCCCGCGACGCCTGGCGTGAGTGGCGCCGTCAATCTGCCAGACGCCACCTCCCTGCTTGCCACTGCCGACGCCGAGCAAGACCCTACGCAACGAGCTAAAGATTATCAAGCGGCAGAGCAATTGCTGATAAGCGCTGTGGCGAGCATCCCGCTCTATCAGGAGCAGTTCTTCTGGCAGACGTCGTCGCATCTGCAGAACGTGGTCTTCGACCCGCTCGGCCAGATGTCGGTCTACGATACGCTGCCTTCGGTTGTTGTGATGCGAACGGTGTAACGCGACGTGTAACGCGACGTGTAACGCGGAGAGCCTTGTGGCGAGGTGGCAAGACCCGCAGCGAGAGCCGTTAGCACGGCTCACGACGTGACGTGGCGTGTGTATCCCTCAGGCGTAGTAGCTTGAAGGAAGCGCCGAGGTCTCTCGCTGGACTCTCGCTGGACTCTCGCTGTGGGAGGCCGCAGGAGGAGAACGACAAAAACGAAGAGGAGCCAGGAGAAGCCAAGAGAGCATCTTGCAAAACGGCTGGATGTAGCGCAAAATTGCTGCGCCAGGACCCTGCCCCTGTGACGGCTGAACGACCCGACGAACGACCCGATGAACGGCGCCATGCCAGCAGTACGCGCGCATGCGCTCAACAGGGTACCAGCCCCGATGCAGTGGCGCATATGGGCATTTGCGCCCACCCTGTGTATGGTATAATGCTGCACAACTCGCCCCCGTACTGAAGAGCCTGCAAATGCGCCAACAGTGGATTTCGATGGATCACACCACGAAACCCGGCGTCATCATTTGTGGCGGCCAGTAGAGAGCGGAGTGGCGGGCAGTGTGATTTGGCCTGCTGGCGTGTGTTGCGCAAGCGAGCGTGCAGGCCCACGCCAAGACAGACCAACGAAAGGCGACGTATGGACCAGATTCTGTCGAATCTTCCCCTCCTCATCGTTGTGGTGCTGCTCGTAGGGTTTCTGGTATACACCGGATTCCACATCGGCCCGCGCTTCCTGGTCCGCCGCATTGCGGGCCTCGTGTTTGTAATTCTCGGCGTTTCCTTCGTCACCTTCATCCTGGGCTACCTTGCCCCTGGCGATGTGGTCGTCAACCAGTTAGGTGTCCACTACACCGTCGCGGGCGCGCGGGCGCTACGTCACCTGTATGGCCTCGACCTTCCGTGGTGGCAGCAGTATGGCAACTACCTCAATCAGCTGCTTCACTTCAGCCTTGGCCGATCCTGGCTCACGTATTCTCAGACCGTGTGGAGCATCCTCAGTCAGTTTGTCCCTGTCTCGGCGACGCTGGGCTTGAGCAGTCTGGTGCTGGCGGCTATCCTCGGCATCCCACTGGGCATGCTGGCCGCTGTACGCTCGAACACCCGCTACGACACCGTAATTCAGACCGTCGCGCTAGCCTTCTATGCGCTGCCCAGCTTCGTGATCATCCCCTTCTATGCGCTGGCGATGGTCTGGCTGAACTATCAGGGCTTGCCGCACTTGCAGGTCTCCGGCTGGGGCACCTGGGATACGATGCTCGCGCCGATTGTCATCACCGCCATCAATAGCTTCGCTGGCTACCTGCGCTACACCCGCACCAGTGTGATCGAGGTGCTGCGTCAGGACTACGTGCGTACCGCACGCGCCAAGGGCCTCTCGGAGCGCGTAGTGCTCTGGCGCCACGTCTTCAAGAATGCGCTCTTGCCGCTGATCACGATCACCGGCCCATCCGTCGGCTTCGTGGTAACAGGCCTGTTCATCACCGAGAACCTCTTCAATATCCCCGGCATCGGTCAGGAAGCCCTCAACGCGATTATCTCGCGTGATTTTCCGGTGGTGCAGGGGGTGACGATTCTGCTCGCGGTGACTGTCGCGCTGATGAATCTGGTCACCGATGTAACCTACGGCTTGGTAGACCCACGCATCAAAGTCGCGTAACCCGTCGCAAAGGCGATGGACTACGTTGTCGCGTCCTGCTGAGGATATTGAGGATATCCCCCCGGCGCTATGCTTTCAGGCCAGGTCCGGGTGAGAGGAGTGTCGCATGAAGATTGAAGAGACACCTGATAACTTTCAGGCGCTCGATACGGTCGGGGCAGTAGGCAATCAGCCCTCAACGCCCGAAGGCATCGCCGCGCTCGGCGGCACAGAGCAGCAGACGGCCGGTGTCACGCAGGCCGAACTGGATCGTCGCGCTGAAACAGAGACCCGCGAGGCGACCACCGAGGGGCAATCGCTCTCGCCATTGCAAGCTTCGATGCGCCGCCTGGGCCGCGACCGCCGGGCGATGTTTTTCATGGCGTTGGTGCTGATCCTCATCGTGGTGAGCTATGTTGGGCCGCTGGTATGGACGCGTGTCGGCCCAACCATCCTGACCGGGGCGGCGGGCCTCGATAAGTCCGGGCCAGCCTCCTATCACAACTATGTCTTTGAAGACCTCAGCCGCCAAAACGCGAACAGCAGTTCTTTGCACCCGTTTGGCACAGATGCTATCGGGCGTGATATTCTCGCACGCATCATGGCAGGCGTGAATGTCTCCATTGAGGTAGCGCTGCTCGTCGAGATCATGGATATTGGCCTGGGCGTCACCATTGGCACGCTGGCGGGCTACTACGGCGGCTGGCTCGCTACCTTCCTCGACCGCTTCACCGACCTGATGTTCGCCTTCCCTGGCCTGCTCTTCGCCATCCTCGCTGCGGCCACGCTTGGCCCAGTCTTCCAGAGTAGACTTGGCCTGCCAGGGCGCCTGATCCTTGTGAGTATGGCGTTGGGTATCTCGGTCTGGCCGTTTATGGCGCGTCTGGTACGTGGCCAAACCCTTCAGTTACGCGAGCAGCAATTCATCGAAGCCTCGCGCACGGTGGGGAGCAGCAACAGGCACATCATCATGAGCCACATCGTGCCAAACCTCTTCAACATCGTAATCGTCGCCGCCACACTCGACGTGGTGAACACGATTGTGAGTGAGGCGGTCATCTCGCTGCTCGGTCTGGGTGTGCAGACGCCTGGCTCCAGCCTGGGCCTGATGATCAACGACGCCGCCGCCGTGATCGCCGTCTACCCCTGGGAAGTCGTCTGGCCAACTGCGGTGCTGGCGATTCTCGTGCTCGCCTTCTCCTTCATGGGTGACGGTGTGCAAGACGCCTTCAACCCGCGCACGAAAGACTAGCGAGAAACCCAGCCGAACGAGGCGCCGTGAGTGGCGCCTCTGTCCGGGCGAAGAAACGTCATCGTAGACGAGTGCTTGGAGCGCAGAGACTCAACCTGGCAGCGGCATATGCGTAGAATGACCAGGACAGGCGCGTTCCAGACGCCCGTATGACCACCGTGTTAGAGCCAGAGTTGGCGGAGCATATTCGAGCATGGCCGAACGACTATTAGACGTACAACACCTCCAGACGCACTTCTTCACCCGTGGCGGTGTCGTGAAGTCCGTCGAGGATGTTTCATTCTACATTGATGAAGGCGAGACCCTCGGCCTCGTCGGTGAGAGCGGCTGCGGCAAGAGCGTCACCTCGCTCTCGCTGATGCGCCTGATCGAGAGTCCTCCAGGCAAGATCGTCGGCGGCAAGGTGCTCTTCCAGGGCGATGACATCGTCCAGATGGACGAGGAGGAGCTTCACAAGCTGCGGGGCGGCAAGATCGCCATGATCTTCCAGGACCCGATGACCTCGCTCAACCCGCTCTTTAGTGTCGGCTTCCAGATCGCCGAAGCCGTCAAGACCCACCTCAAGCTTGACGACAGGGCGGCCACCGACCGCGCTGTGCAGATGCTCGATCTCGTGCGCATCCCGGAGGCGCGTCGGCGCATAGACCACTTCCCGCATGAATTCAGCGGCGGCATGCGCCAGCGCGTGATGATCGCCATCGCGCTCTCGTGCAACCCCAAGCTGTTGATCGCCGACGAGCCAACCACGGCGCTCGATGTGACGATTCAGGCGCAGGTGCTCGATCTGATGAAAGGCCTTGCGCAGGAGTTCAACACCGCGACGCTGCTGATCACGCACGATCTGGGCGTGGTCGCGGGAACCTGCGAGCGTGTGGCCGTCATGTACGCAGGGCGCATCGTCGAGACAGCGCCCACCCGCACGGTCTTCAAGAACCCGGCGCACCCGTACACGCAGGCGCTGCTCAATGCGGTGCCACGCGCCGACACGCCGCGCGGGGCCAAACTCGCCGCCATTGGTGGCCAGCCGCCGAATCTGGTCAATCTGCCGAAGGGCTGCCCCTTCGCGCCACGCTGCCGCAAGGCGCAGGCGCGCTGCCGCGTGGAGCTACCGCTCCTCGAGACAGTCGGGCCAAACCAGCAGGTCGCATGTTTCTATCCCTACTAATGTGCCATGTCCCCTGCTGAGCAGGCAGTGAAGGGAGCGTTTCCTTTGGCGACGACTATGCCACAACCTGGCGCAGCCGCCCCCGCACAGAACGATGTTCTGGTTGATATTCGCGGCCTCAAAGTCCACTTCCCCATTCGCGGCGGTCTGATCGGACAGACAGTCGCGGCGGTCAAAGCGGTGGATGGTGTGGACCTCCAGATCAAGCGCGGCGAAGTGCTGGGCCTGGTCGGTGAGAGCGGCTGCGGCAAATCAACGCTGGGGCGAGCAGTCCTCCAACTGATCAAACCGACCGCTGGAACAGTCACCTTTGATGGTGAAGAGCTGACCACGATGGGCACAAACCATCTGCGGC
This sequence comes from Ktedonobacterales bacterium, assembly GCA_025936795.1. Classification (GTDB taxonomy): domain Bacteria; phylum Chloroflexota; class Ktedonobacteria; order Ktedonobacterales; family JADMIN01; genus JAKAIY01. Next base: position 19,204 of record JAICSR010000010.1, read on the forward strand.
GCAAGCGTGCGGACATGCAGATGGTTTTCCAGGACCCCTATAGCTCGCTCGACCCGCGCTTCACCGTCGGCAACGTCATCAACGAGCCACTCGGCAACTTCAACTATGGCAACCGTGCGCAGACCGACGAGCGCATCCGCTATCTGCTGCGTGTGGTGGGCATGAGTCCAAACATCCTCAACCGCTACGCGCACGAGTTCAGTGGCGGGCAGCGGCAACGCATTGGCATTGCACGCGCGCTGGCGCTGAATCCGAAGTTCATCGTCGCCGACGAGCCGATCTCCGCGCTGGATGTCTCGATTCAGGCGCAGGTGCTCAACCTGCTGGCTGACCTCCAGTCAGAGTTCAACCTGACCTACATGTTCATCGCGCACAACCTCTCGGCCATCAAGCACCTCAGCACGCGCGTCGCGGTGATGTACCTGGGGCATATCGCCGAGATTGGCCCCGCCGATGAGGTCTACGCGAACCCGCAGCACCCGTATACCATCGCGCTGCTCTCGGCCAGCCCCTATCCCGACCCCGACATGGAGAAGACCCGCAAGCGCATCATCCTGACCGGCGATGTGCCTAGCCCGGTCAACCCACCGTCGGGTTGCCCCTTCCATACCCGCTGCTGGAAGGCGCAGGCGATCTGCCGTGAGCAGTACCCGCCGCTGGAGAGCAAGCCAGGGACGAACGTCGCACACCTGGCGGCGTGCCACTTCCCAGGCCAATAGGCGGCTGATTGTGGGCGAGTGAGACGCCACGCGGAGGACATCCTACCTTCGCGTGGCGTCTCGCGTTTCTCGTCTGCCGTTCGCTCAGATCTCAACAGGCCCCGCTCGCACCCGCGCGAGGGACGATGGAACCGATGGAACCGAACGAGGAGGTTCGACCCCAATGCACACACGCGATGAGATTACAGCTGCCCTCGCGGCACAGCGCGAGCGTGTCGAAGGCTGGTTTCGCGCGCTCTCTGCGGACGAGATGCTGCGTCCGGTGACGGCCAGCGAGACCGAGGGCGGCGCCATGTGGACACCCAAAGATCACCTGGCCCATCTCGTGGGAACTGAGCGCTTCTTTCATGGCGCCATCAAACGCGCCATCGGCGGAGCGGAAGACGCGCTGGGCTTCTATACGCAGACGGGGAGCGACGAAACGCAGGCGACGCGCAATCTGATCAACCGGGCGAATGAACAAGCCGCCAACAAATATCGCGCCGAGGCCGCCGAGGCGCTCTTTGCCCGCCTGGGCGAGACTCGCCAGGCGACACTCGCGCTGCTCGCGAGCCTCGACGACAGCCAGTTGGCGCAGTTCGTCGCCCACTCGCCCTTTGGCGATGGCACGCTCGCGGCGCTCTTTCTGACGATTGCGCAGCACGCGGGGATGCACCTCACGTGGCTTGACGAGGCCACCGCGGCCCACGAGCCACAGAGCAGATGAGTGGCTGCTCGCGCCAATCATCTCATTGACGCTTGCGAGCGGCCTCCGGCATAATGGGTGGACGCGCGCCAGACATTCCAGATGAGCTGCATGATCTGCGCACGCTGGCGTGCGGCTCCAGCAAGCGCAGACGCAGGCGGAGGTGGGAGGCTGCGGGCTTATGACGAATTGGCCACAACGGCGGGGCGCCACAGGCGCTGACCGCGATGCGAACCCAAGCCACGACGTGAACCGGCGCATACGCCAGGTGAAAGAGATGGTGCGTCTGGGCGCCGCGCTGCGCGCCGAGATGGGACTGGAGCGCATCTGCGCCGAGGTGGTCGAGTCGGTCAGCGTCTCCACAGGCTTCCGGGTCGCCGCGCTCAATATCGTCCGCAGCGACAGCGAATACTTCGATGTGGTGGCGACGATTGGGCTGAGCGAGGCCAACCAGCGTGAGCTGGCGCAGCACCCGCCGCGACGCCAGGCGCTCATCGCGGTGGTGCGCCCGGAGTTCTGCCGCAGCCGCTCCTACTTCATTCCCCACCAATACTACTTGCAGGTGCTCAACGCCGTTGGCGGCGTGGTCGAGCCGCCTGCGCCGGGGTTGGCGCCGAAGACGCCCGCGTCGCCGTCCGACGCTTGGCATCCCGAAGATGTGCTGCTGGCGCCGCTGGTCAGCCCGCGCACCGGGCGCTTGCTCGGCGTGCTCTCGCTCGATCAGCCTGAGGATGGCCTCGTCCCGTCGCTTGAGACGATAGAGATCATCGAACTTTTTGCCAATCAGGCTGCGCTGGCGATTGACACCAGCCGCATCTTCGCCGAGCGCGAGCAAGAGCGCCAGATGATCGGCCAGGGACTGCGGCGGCTGCGCTTCCACCTCGATCTGGCGCGCAACCGCGATCTGCGTCTGCCTGTGCCGCCGCTCAATAGCGCGCTCGATCCGCTGGTCATCGCGCTGAACGAGGTGCTCGACGCCTTCAATGCGGTGCTGGCCGATGCGCAGGCGGCGAGCGATCTGGTCAACCAGCACGCCTCGGAGGTGCGCGCCGCCGCGACCTATCTCTCTGAGGGCGCCACTGAGCAGGCCGAGCGCATCCTCGACCTCTCGACGACCGTGGATAATGTCGCGCAGCAGGCGCAGAGCATCGCGGCCACGGCGAGCCAGTCGAGCGAGGCGGCGCACACCGCCAGTGACCTCTCGCGCAAGGGCGCGGAGCATACCGCGCTGGCTGGCGAAGGCATGGCGCGCGTGCGTGAGTTAACCCTCCAGACGAAGAAGAAGGTGAAGCGGCTAGGTGAGAGCGCGCAGGAGATCGGCGACATCGTGCAGCTCGTGGCCGCCATCGCCGCGCAGACCAATCTGCTCGCGCTCAACGCCTCCATTGAGGCGGCCCGCGCTGGGGAGCATGGGCGCGGCTTCGCGGTTGTCGCGCAGGAGATCCGGCGCCTGGCGACCAACGCGACCGAGGCCACACGCCAGATTCACTCGCGCATCCAGGGGGTGCAGAACGAGACGCATCAGGTGGTGGTGCAGATCGAGCATGGGGTCGAGCAGGTGGTGTTGCAGTCGGAGCTGGTGACGCAGGCAGGCGCCGCGCTGGCCGAGGTCGAGCAGCTCAATCAGCGCCTGGCGAGCGATGTCCAGCAGATTAACGATACCGCCAGCGAGCAGGCGCAAGCGGCCACGCAGGTCGCGGCGATCATCAAAGACCTGGCCTATGTCTCGACTCAGACCAGCCAGAGCATGGAGCAAGCCCGCGCCTCGATGGACTATCTGGTGGACCTGGCCGATGCGCTTGAGCGCCAGATCAGCGTCTTCCAGGTGCGTAAGCAGCAGGGCGGCGCCGTGACGAAGGGCGTAGGGATAACCTCGCCGCTTGCCGCCACGCAGTCTGGCGCGCTGTCGGGTCGCCTGCGCGCCACCACGGGCGGCCTCGCGCCGACGGCGCCGCCGACGATGTCCCCTGCGCGCCAGAGCGGCGCCTTGCCTGGTACCACACATGATGCGCCAGATGCGACCGAGCCAGTGACCCAACCGATGCCGACGGTCAGCGCGCCACGCATGCCTCAGCCGCAAGGGCCGGGGCTGCGCCCACTGCTCCAGGAGACGGCGCCTGCTCCCACCACCCCCAACCTCGCGCGCGGCGAACGCAGCCAACCGCTGCCGTCTGACGCCCCTGGGTCGCTCCAGAACGATGCCGACGATGTAGATGGGGCAGGCTCCGGCGCCCTACGTCTTGGCGATAGCTGGCAGGCGACGCATCTTACCCCGCTCCTGATGGCTGACACGGCGGGTGCGCAGAGCGCGAGTGGCGACACAAGCGATACAAACGACACAAGCGATACAAACGACACAAGCGACGCAAGCGGTGATGGGCGCGCTGACGAAGACGGCGACGAAGACGGCGACGCGAGTGGCGATCAGCGAGGCGAGCCAGGCGCGCAGTGAATCCGCTCCCCTGGCCACTCTCCCAGCAGGCGCGGGGAAAGCAGTGGCCCATAAAAAACAAGGCGCCGATGGTCGGCGCCCTGCGGGTTCGGTGTGGGAAATGTCGCGCCTTTGCGGCCGTGGCCTCAAAAGCGCATGTGCGCTCAGGCGGGAGTCTTCAGCGTGGCGGGCGTCGTACCCACCAGCTCAGCGACGGAGGCGCCAAGCGCCCGCGCCAGCCGACCCAGCGCATAGGGCTGTGGCTCTTCGCGGCAGTGCTCCAGGTGGGTGATTGTCTCCCGCCGAAGGTCCGTCAGTTCGGCCAGTTGGCCGATACTCAGCCCACTGCGCTGCCGCGCATGGCGCAATCCCCGTAGTTTCATTGCAATCCTCCTCATTGAGGTGTGTGGCTGGGCCACGCTGCCCAACTCACGAGGGCGAAAAGCGAGCGCAATCCCCGCGCAACGTTTCGCCCTACCAATTCACTATAGCAGACTCCAGGCCAACATGCCATAGTCCTCTTGACTGAGACGTTCTATCACAATCAGGCGGATGGCGTCCATGCTAGCTGGCGGTTGAGCCGCGCCTGGATAGCCTATACGCCGCTCTCGGAATGCCCGGATGGACTGAGCCCTGGCATCCGCTAGCTAGCATTCGACGTCGCTGCTCACCTGCATGGATGCTGAACAAGCGAAGCGCATTCAGATCGCCTCATCCTCTGACGCCTTCTCTGTTGATGTCTGTTCGGAGCTTTCTTTGCGAATGGCGGCGAGTTCTTCCAGTCGCGCCCGCGCAAGCGAATTGTTGGGATCTACGCTCGTTAGATTGCGATAGACGACTTCCGCCTGCTTGTACTCTGCTGCTTTGAGATAGATATGGCCGAGCATGTCGTAGGCCTCGATCTGCATTTTGTCCAATGTGATGAGTAGCTGGAGCGCAGCGACTGCCTCGCGTGATTTGTCATCGGCGAAGTAGTTGCGCGCGATGAACGCTTGCTGCTCGATGGCTTCACCACTTTGCCCGATCTCCAGACAATAGCGCACTATCGTCTGGCGTAGCGTCATATCATTAGGCGTGTAGCGGATGGCTTGACGCTGCAACTTGAGCGCGTCCTCATGCCTGCGTTCTGTCCAGGCGATCTCCGCCATCCGTTGGTAGACCTGCGCCGCCTCGGCCAACTCGCTGCGTTCCTCATACAAGGTAACGACCACCCGTAGCTCAATGCCACCTTCGGAGAACTGGCCGCGCCTGACATAGAGGTACGCTAGCTCGCTATGAACTGAAGGGTCATCTGGAGCCAGCCGCACCATCTCACGCAGGACGCAAATGGCGTTTTCGAGTTGCGCATGTGCTCGGAAGCGTTGCGCGAGTTGAGCAAGGTCCTGTAGCTGTCCGGCGGCGTCAAGCTGGCCAGAGGACACGCGCCTACGAATCTGGCGCATCGCGCGTATTGCCTCCTGTATCTCCTCTTGAGGATCGTCAAATATCCACAGCGGGAGGGCGTCTGCGTCCACGAGCGAGCGAGCCAGTAATTTGCCTTCGCCGCTCGCTATTCCGGCTGGCGATGTGGTTTGAACGCTCGTGTCTGGGTTGTTTGCATCAGAGGCAGAGAGCGGCGCAAGCGTGGGCTCCTGTACCTGTTCACACTCACGTGCAACGGCCGATGAATTCATCTCTGCGATAGGCTCAGGGGATAAGCTTGGCCTAGATGCTGACTTCTTCAGACGCGCCGCTTGCGACAGCAAATCATCGAGCTTAGTGCGGTATGACAGATTCGTTGGGTTCAATTGCAGGATGCGACGATAGGTGTCGATGGCGCCGTCTACCTGCCTATCGTCCAGGCATCGCTGGGCGAGGATGATATATTGCTGCGTCGCCTGCTCGATATTACCCTGACGTACATAGATCTCGGCCAGCGCCGCATAGAGGTCGAGATAGTGGGGCGCAGCCGTGATCATATCTATGCATTCGTTGCAGGCATCAGCAAGTTCTCCATCCACTATCAACCGCGCGATTCTACGCACACCTTGCACGACCTTCTTACGCTGCGACAACGGCATGTCTTCGGTATTAGCAGCAAAATTCTGATCCGGTCCCAGGATGCGTTTGATCACTTGCTCTAGAAGATCGGCAGGCCCGTCGTTGGCGCGCGCTGACGTTTGCTTCGTCGGCGTTTGCTGCACATTCTTCACAGGAGGAACTGGTGTCGGTCTCACGATCTCGATTGGCCGTGTGTTGTTGTCTGTGTTCTCATCGTCCAGGGGTACACGCTGTTCATCGGGCGTCCTCCGTGTATCACCATGCACGACTGGCACTTCGGGCGGTGTAGGCCAAACGCCGGAGCGCGACGGGTTCCGCAAGTTGTCGGCGCCCCCCCACTTGGGGCCGGGGCCAGCGAAGAAGTCTGTCGTATCAATAGGCCATGCCTGCAACGATCCAGTGAGCGGACGAGAATCATTGAGAGGGAGTGGCGGCAGGAGGTGTGTCCATCCCTTTCCGAGCGCCTCTCTCCTCTTTTGCCTGGCCGCTGCCATCTGCTTCGTCCATTGCCTTTCATCCAGGAATTTCAGCAATTCATCGAAGATCTCCACAGCGCCGTCGGAGTCGCCGGAGTCGCGATGCGCGCGTGCAGCTTCATAGCTGATCTGGAACAACAAGTCGGCGTCACTTTCCTCCAACAGCGTGAGGTTGATTTGGGCAAGAGCATCATCGAAGTATTTCAGCGCATTTACTGTGTCGCCGAGCATGCGGAAGCATTGCCCCAATCGGTAACACGAAAGAATCGCATATTGAGGATCGTAGAGCGACACTCTATACTGGTTTATGGCATCCCACCAGCGCTCAGCCACTTGATAGAGCGAGCCAAGATTGTATAGGATATCGGCCCGAGGGACACTCCGCGCCAGGAGATCCTCACACTTCTCGATCGCCTCGCGGATGCGTTCCTTAGTCTGGAGTACACGTATGTCGAGCAGCGCTTGCTCGACCTGCGCGCCTGCTAGTCTCCCGCGTGAGCTGAGATTGCGACCAGCAGGAGGATGTGTGGAGCTTGAAGCAGACCGTTGATCCTTGCTGTTACCACCGGGCTCACGATTGCTTGGCAGCGGAATAGCTGGCAGCCGCGGCGCTGATCCGGACGTTGGCGTTTCCAGCCCCAGCTCGGCGAGTAGTTGGGCTACTCCATATGGAAAGCGGTCACGTCGGCCATCAATATATGAGGCTTCCGCCACTTCAAATGTCGCGCAGTCCATCCATTTGGCGCCTCGAAACCAGAAGCAGATGACCGGTTTTTTAAGATCCTTCGCTATTATAATCTCAGATCGGACATTTGTGGACTTCTTGGCCTCCTTCGAGGCGATGTAGATCAGCGTCTGTACTTTGGCGATACCTTTGCGGATGGATTTTTGCCAGTCTGGGTCACGGTGGGAAAGCGAGGACAGGTCAAGCCAGACATTTGCCCCAGCTCGCTCCAGCGCTCCTTGGAGATAAATCGCAGCCGCCGTGTCGTCACGCGCATAGCTGATCAAAACGTGTACAGTGGGCTTGCCAACCATAGGTGTGTCCCTCCAAAATGGGCGGAACAGTAAGGGGCTGAGCGCTTACTACTTACAGTATAGCATGTACCTGTGTCTGCAGGCCTACCCACAGGGCAATTGTAGATTCAACCATTGAGTATGTTTGACACAAAGCACCGCCCCGATGGCAGGTAGCACATCGGGGTGGTATCAGCGCTCGGCAGGCGATCAGTATCAGTAGATGAAGGCGACCCCTGAACCGACGTGCGCATAGCGGTAGTCTACACGACCCCAACCACCGCCGTTCCAGTAAAAGTTCATCTCGGAGATGATGAACCAGCCGCCACTGAGTA
>JAICSR010000210.1 GCA_025936795.1 Ktedonobacterales bacterium
AGTCCCGGCGTGGGGGTTCAGATCGCCATCGAACTGCGCGCCACAGGCGATCTGATCGGCGACTGCTACTTTCGTATCGAGACCGATGATCCCCGGCAGGCCGAGATTGGCTATACCTTGGCGACTCATGCGCAGGGCCAGGGCCTGGCGACGGAGGCGGTGAGCGCGTGGCTGACCTATGCGTTTGCCGCCTTCGATCTCCATCGCATCACCGCAACCGTTGATTGCCAGAATCTGCGCTCGGTCGCACTGCTCGAACGTCTGGGCATGCGCCGCGAGGGCCACTTCCTGCAAAATATCTGGTTCAAGGGCGCCTGGGGCGACGAGTACCTCTATGCGATGCTCCGTGAGGAGTGGCTCGCCAGGCAGCACGAACCGGCGCCGTGAGAGGCTGGGGAGGCGCATGCCAGTGACGTCGCCAAATGGCGTATTGACGCGCCATTGCCGCATAGCTCACACTGCTGCGCATAGGGCGTGTGCCGAGCGAGTGGGAGTAGCAGACATGGCCGATGACGCGACCGAGCGCGCAGTGAGCGCTCACTACAGCGGCAGGGCGCTGCTGAAACGGGTCATCTCTGCGCTGCTTGCGGCGGGAATTGACCCAGCGGAGGTCACGGTGGAGCAACTCGCGCCACTCGATAACTTCCACTCGTTCGGTGTGGCCGGAACGCTCGAACTGGCGCGCGAGACGCAGATTGAGGCCACTGATCGCGTGCTGGACGCAGGCGGTGGCATTGGAGGGCCAGCGCGCTTGCTCGCCCATCGTATTGGATGCGCTGTCACCGTGCTCGACCTCTCGCCAGACTTCTGCGCGCTTGGCGAGACCATGACCGCCTGGACCCAACTGACCGAGAAGGTCACATTCGTGTGCGGCAGCGTGCTTCAGGCGCCTTTCCCGGATGCCAGCTTTGATGTCGTCTGGACACAGCACGCGGCCATGAGCATCGCCAACAAGCCACGGTTCTACGCGGAAGTCCATCGTGTGCTGCGCCCCGGTGGCCGCTTCGCGCTCTTTGATGTGGTGGCAGGGCCGAATGCGTCGGTGCTGTTCCCCGTACCATGGGCGGATGGCCCGGAGACGAGTTTCCTGCTGCCGCCCAGCGAAATCCGCGCCCTGGTCACGTCGGCGGGATTCCGCGAACGCACATGGGCGGAGGGCGCCGGGGTTGCGCAGCGGTTCTCGCAGCCGCTCGTGCCAGCGGGCGCGCCGGACAAGCTCGACCCAAACCTCATCGACAACGTGTGGATGGGCGCGCTTGGCCCTGAACGCCTACGTAATGTGCAGCGCAACCTGCAAGCTGGGAGCATCACTCTGGCGCTGGGCGTCTTCGAGCGCGTATGAGCGCTGCGCGGGCTTGCTGAAAATGGCTTGCCCGACCAGCGCCGCCGTGGTATACTCACCTGAGACATCCTTTAAGATCAGTCCTGAGAGGCTGGGAAGGAGTGGGACGATGACTCTGCGCGCCATGCTGCGCGAACATCGACGACAGACCAATTCGCGTCATCCGATACGTCCGGCGCAAGCCGCCGAGCGGAACCCGCATCCTCACCTTCACCTCATCCGGCGCGATGGGCGTGGAGGTCTTTTTTTGCCCTGCGCCAGCCATGCAGGAACGCAGGCGGAGCCGAGCGCGCAGCAGAGTAGCCAGAAAGGAAGTGTCGCATGAGTGGGGCGACAGGCATGGGGTCCGGCGAGTTCGAGAAGATCATCTTCAATGATGTCGAGATGCGCCGCGCGATCTCACGGATCGCGCATGAGATTGTCGAGCGCAACGGCGGCGCGGGTGATCTGACGCTGCTGGGGTTGCGCCGACGCGGCGGGCCGCTGGCGCAGCGCCTGGCCGAGCGCATCCACGAGTTGGAAGGCGTCGAGCCGCCAGTGGCCGAGCTGGACGTGACCGACTATCGTGACGATCTGCCCGACCGCAGCGCACGCAGCGCCGACCGCGCCGCACGTCAGCAGCCGCTACCCGTGGAGGTGGCCGGGCGGGTAGTCGTGCTGGTGGACGACGTGCTCTTCACCGGGCGCACCGCCCGCGCAGGCCTCGAAGCCGTGCTCGACCACGGGCGCCCCCGGCGCATCCAGCTTGCCGTGATGGTCGATCGTGGGCATCGCGAACTGCCGATTCGCGCAGACTACGTGGGCAAGAATGTGCCAACCGCCATGAGCGAGCGTATCGCCGTGCGACTGCGCGAGACCGATGAGAGCGATGCCGTGCTGCTGATTCGCCGACCAGACCAGGGCGAGTGAGCCGCGTGGGGAGAGATGAGATGATGACAACGACGCTGCATCGCGGCCTCGCGCCCGCTGAGACGGCGGATGCGCTGCCACGCAGGCGCGACCTGATTGACCTCGACGGTTGGACGCCCGATGAATTGCAGGCGCTGGTCAATCGCGCCGCCTACCTGCGCGAGGCGCTGGCCGAACCAACCCGCCGCTTCGATGCGTTGCGCGGGCTGCTGGTGGTGACACTCTTCTACGAGAACAGCACCCGCACGCGCGTCTCATTCGAGCTGGCGGCGCGGCGCATGGGCGCAGATGTCGCCAGTGTCGCGGCGGCGTCGAGCAGCGTCACCAAGGGGGAGTCGCTGCGCGATACGGTCGAGACGCTCCAGGCGCTCGGCGCCAACATCCTGGTCGTGCGCTCGTCGCAGTCGGGCGCGCCCGATGTCATCGCGCGGCACATTCGCGGCGCGGTGGTCAACGCGGGTGATGGCTGGCGCGGGCATCCGACGCAGGCGCTGCTCGATCTCTTCACCATGCAGCGCCATCTCGGCGCGCTGGCCGGGCGGCGCATCGTCATCCTCGGCGACATCCTGCATAGCCGGGTGGCGCGCTCGAATCTCTGGTCGCTGACGGCGATGGGCGCCGAGGTCGTCCTCTGCGCGCCACCGACGCTGATGGCCCCCGATATCGCGGCGGCCTACACCACGCGCCCCATCCCTGGCACTGGCGAGCGACGCAGGGTGATCGTCGAGCCGCGCATCGAGGCGGCGTTGGAGGGCGCCGATGTGGTGATGGCGCTGCGCCTGCAACGCGAACGCCAGCAGGCCGGACTACTGCCCTCGCTGCGCGAATACACCCGGCGCTACGGCCTCACGACCGAGCGGCTGGCGCTGGCTAACCCCGGCGCGCTCGTGCTGCATCCCGGCCCGATGAACGAAGGCGTCGAGATTGATCCGGCGGTGGCGCACGGCGCGGCTTCGCACGTCGAGGAGCAGGTCAGCAACGGCGTGGCGACCCGCATGGCGGCGCTGGAGATGATCGGGCGCGCCCTGGCGGTTGAAGCGCGTTGAGCGACGAATCTCCTCCCCTCTCCCGCCGCAGCGGGGGAGGGGTTGGGGGAGGGGGCGCACGACGGATAGAAACTGTGAGAGAAGAGCGAGATGGCGGAGAGTGAGAACGGCCAGCGCGGCGCGGCGATCCTGCTGCGCGGCGCGCGGGTGATTGATCCGGCGCGGGCGATGGATGGGCCGGGCGCGGTCGTCATCAGCGATGGACGCATCCTCGCGTGCGGGCTGGCCAGTGGCTTTGGCGCCGACGCGCTGCTGGGGCCAGACGTGACCCGCGCGCTGGGCAGGCTGGCGGCTGAGGGTCGTCCCGCCCGCGAGGTGGATCTGCCAGCGGGTTGGGTGGTGGCGCCGGGCTTCGTAGACCTGCACGCGCACCTGCGTGAGCCAGGCTTCGAGGCCAAAGAGACGATTCAGACCGGCAGCCGCGCGGCGGCGCGTGGCGGCTTCACGACGATCTGCGCCATGCCCAATACCCATCCCGTGATAGACTCGCGCGCCACGGTCGAGTTCGTGCAGCGCGCCGCCACCGAGGCCGACGCGCATGTGCGGGTGATCGCGGCGATCAGCAAGGGCGAGCAGGGCGCAGAGTTGAGCGAGATGGGCGAGCTGGCTGAGGCGGGTGTGGTCGCCTTCTCAGACGATGGGCGCCCGGTCAGCAGCGGCAAGGTGATGCGCCACGCGCTGGAGTACGCCGCGCCGCTGGGCCTGCCGATTGTGGAGCATTGCCAGGATGAGGAACTGGTGGGCGCGGGCGTGATGCACGAAGGCGCCGCCGCGACCCGGCTCGGCCTGAAGGGCTGGCCCGCTGCGGGTGAGGTGGTGATGCTGGCGCGCGATCTGGAGCTGGTACGCGCGACGGGCGCCCGCTACCACGTCGCCCACCTCAGCGTCGCGGGCGCGGTCGAGTTGGTGCGCGCGGCCAAGCGGGACGGGCAGCCCGTCACGGCGGAGGTCACGCCGCATCACCTGCTGCTGACCGATGACTGGGTGGCGGGCGAGCGCACTGGCCCACTGGCGGAGGCGCTGGCCGCGCTGACTGGCGAGCCGCTGCCCGATGGCCCGCGCTACGACGCCAACGCCAAGGTCAATCCGCCACTGCGCACGGCGGCGGACTGCGCGGCGCTGCTGGCGGGGTTGCTCGACGGCACGATTGACGCCATCGCCACCGATCACGCGCCGCACACGCAGGTGGATAAAGACGGCGAGTTTGGCGAGGCGGCGTTTGGCATCACTGGCTTCGAGACCGCGCTGGCCGCGCTGCTGGCGCTCGTCCACACGGGCAAGCTGCCGCTGGCGACGCTAGTCGCCGCGCTGACCGTGCGCCCCGCGCATGCCTGGGGGCTGGACGCGGGCACGCTGGAGCCAGGCGCTCCGGCTGACCTGGTGATCTTCGACCCGGAGGAGCAGTGGACGGTGGACCCGGCGCGCTTCGCCTCGCTGGGCAAGAATACGCCGCTGGCGGGCCTGCGGCTGCGCGGACGTGTGCGCCAGACGTGGCTCGCTGGCCGCAAGGTCTACGACGCCGGCGAGACGGCTGGCGAATGAAGCCACGCCTGGATGGATGCTGATCTTGGACCCGCGCAGGCGGGTCTTGTGGCGGCCGCAGCCGCCTTCAGGCGCGATTTCAATCGCTGGCTATCTGACGACGAGGAGGATGATTGTGGAGCATGAGATGAGCGACCTGGTCGCGGCGCTGGCGCTCGAAGATGGAGCCATCTTCTACGGCAAGCCGTTTGGCTCGCTGGAGGCGCTGGCGAGCGGGCGGCGCGGCGAGGTGGTCTTCGTCACCGCGATGACCGGCTATCAGGAGATCTGCACCGACCCCTCCTATCGCGGCCAGATGGTGACGATGACCTACCCGCTGATTGGCAACTACGGTATCGCCGATGAGGATGTGGAGTCGCGCCGCCCGTGGATCTCCGCGCTGATCGTGCGCGAATGGTGCGACGAATATAGCAACTGGCGCGGCGGCCAGAACATTGACGACTACCTGCGCCGCAACGGCATCCCCGGCATCTATGACCTCGACACCCGCGCGCTGACCCGCCATCTGCGTGAGGCTGGCTCGCTGCGCGCCGTTATCCGCCTCTACCATGCGGGCGAGCAGCCTGATGTCGCGGCGCTGGTGGCGGCGGCCAGGCGCGTCCACTCCGTCTCCGATCTGGATGTCGTCGGCGAGGTCTCGACCGAGGCGCTGGCGCCCTGGGAGACGAAGCCTGCGCCACTGGCAAGCGCAGCGAAACAGGCGCACGGGACGAAGCCGCCGCGTGTGCTGCTGGTGGACACCGGATTCAAGCGCAACATCGCCCGCCAGCTTGTCGCGCATGGGATGGAAGTGATCGTCGCGCCGCATCAGGTGGACCTGGCGACCGTCAAAGAGCTTGCGCCCGATGGCGTGCTGCTCTCGAATGGCCCCGGTGATCCGGAGAGCGTCGCGGCGCTGATCGCGCTGACGAAGACGTTGATCTACGACGAGCGCATGCCGGTGATGGGCATCTGCCTGGGGCATCAGATCATCGGGCTGGCGGCGGGCGCGCAGACCGGGCGGCTGCTCTTCGGCCATCACGGCGCCAATCATCCCGTGCGCGAGGTGCGCACCGGGCGCGTCACCGTCACCTCGCAGAACCACAACTTCCAGGTGCTGGCCGAGACGCTGCCCAGCGCGAGCGGCTTCTACGTCAGCCACATCAACCTCTCTGATAACAGCGTGGAGGGGCTGGCGCACGAGGAACTGCCCGCCTTCTCGGTGCAATATCATCCAGAGGCGTCGCCGGGACCGGAAGACAATCAGTACCTGTTCGACCGCTTTGCCCAGATCATCGCCCGCGAGCGTGGCAAGTCGCTGGCCGCCCGATGAGCGAATCGACCGTTCTCCCCCTCTCCTCGCGGGAGAGGGGGCCGGGGGGTGAGGTAATCCTCGCGCGGGCGACCGCAGCCGACGCCGCGACGCTGGTGGCGCTCTACGACGAGGCGGGGACCTGGCTGATGGCGCGCGGGCTACGCCAGTGGCAGCCGGGCTGGTATACCACCGCGATGGCGCTGGACAGTCTGCGTACGGGCCACGAGGTCTATCTCGTGCGGCGCGCGGGTGAGCCAGTCGGCAAGCTCACCCTGCAATGGGACGACACAGAGATGTGGGGCGAGCGGCCACCCGACGCGGGCTATGTGCATGGGCTGTGCGTGAGCCGCGCGGTCGCCGGGCTGGGTCTGGGCGCCGCCCTGCTCAACTGGGCGGGCGAGCGGGTCGCCGCGCGTGGTCGCCGCTGGCTGCGGCTCGACTGCATGGCGGCCAATCCCGCCCTGCGCGCCTACTACGAGCGGCAGGGGTTCGTCTATCGTGGCGAGACCGAAGACGGTTGGGCCGCGCTCTACGAGCGCCCGGCGTGAGCGTGTTCGGCGGTGTATGGGTCATCGCGCGGCGAACGCCGGCTGGCGGCTGAAGCCGCGCCTACGGGCGCCCTGCGGGTCGCCGCAAAGCCTGCCTGCGCAGGCTAGGAATGATCTGGAACCCAGGCCGCGCAGGCAGCCTTCGCGGCGGACCGCCCTTAGCTGCGGCTTCAGCCGCCGGGCTGCTGCCACCACGAGCGAATGTCACAGAACCTTTTTGAGGAGCAGAGCGTCATGACGCGCGACGAGATA
>JAICSR010000159.1 GCA_025936795.1 Ktedonobacterales bacterium
CGCGAGCATCCGCACCTGAGCGGCCCTTTCGCGCGCGAGATCGTCGTGCGCAAGAAGGTCTACGAACGCTACTTCGAGCAGATCATCGAGGAGGGCCAGGCGGCGGGCGTCTTTACCTCCGCGATTGACGCGAAGATCGCCGCGTTTGGCCTGCTGGGGATGTGCAACTGGCTCTCACAGTGGTACCAGCCCGGTGGCCCCTACACGCACCAGCAGATCGCCGACATGTTCGTGCGGATGGTCGAGCAGGGCTTGCTCACACCACCGCCTATGCCCGACGCGGAGTGAGCCACGCGCCTCAGCCCTTCCGCCATTCCCACACAGAAGCGCCTCCGTTCGTCCCTTCCAAAGCCCAGATAAGGCGACATAAAGTTCGGATTGGCCACTATCTTGCACAGGTAGAGATGTGGCCACCTGTAGGGCGCTGAGGACCGCTCCCTGCATGAGAGACATGAGTCCGCGTTGACCGCAAGGAAGGGATACGAGATGGCAAACAATGCAAACAACACGATAGACCAGCCAGGGTATCGTGACACTGAACGCGAACGCGAGATTGCGCGTGCGCGGGAGGCTGAGGACGCCCGCCTCGCCCGCGATGGGCGCCCAACAGAGCAGATTGTCGAGCGGCCACCGGAGCGCTCGACGGAGCGCGTCGTCGAGCGACCAGCCGAGCGCCCAATGGAGCGACCAGCCGAGCGCCCGATGGAGCGGCCAGTTGAGCGACGGGCCGAGCCAGTGAACACGGTAGCTCCGGATTATGTTGGGCCAGCGCTGCGCACGCCTGATCTGGTGGCAGTCAGTGACCGTGTGCGCTGGGGACCAATCTGGGCTGGAGTGCTGACCACGTTCACGATTTTCCTCGTGCTGGAGTTCCTGGGCATCGGCCTGGGCCTCATCTCGCTGGTGAATGGCAACCAGGGTACGACCAGCGGCATCTCGACCCTGATCGCTGGACTGATCGCCTTCTTCATCGGCGGCTGGGTGGCTGAGGCCAGTTCAGTCGCGCGTGGTGGCCGCGCGGGCCTGCTCAACGGGTTCATGGTCTGGGCGCTCGTCACGTCGCTGATATTGGCGTTCTCAGTCTTTGGCCTGGGTTCGCTCTTCGGCGCGCTGGGCGCCGTCGTTGGTACCCACACAGTCTCGGTCGGCGGGACCGTCAGCAATTCGCAGGTCGGCAACGTCTCGCGGGTGGCAGGATGGAGCGCCTTCATCTGGCTGGTGATCTCTGCGATCCTCGCCATGCTTGGCGGCCTGCTCGGCTCCATCGGTCGGGCTTTTGGCTGGCGGCGACGCTACTAGCTGGCGTTGCGCCAGACCTCACCCCCCAGCCCCTCTCCCACAAGGAGAGGGGAGTCCGGAGATTCCGATTCCCCCTCTCCTCGCGGGAGAGGGGGCCAGGGGGTGAGGTCGCTCACACAGCCTACTCCGCCGCGATGTCGCCGCTGCTGGCCAGCGCGCTCAGCGCGGCGACCGCCTCCGCCTCGTCAGCGCCCTCAGCGCTGATAGTGATAGTGGTCCCTTTGTGCGCGCCAAGTTGCAGCACCTTCATGATGCTCTTGGCGTTCGCCGTTTTGTCGCCCGCCTGTACCGTGATGGTGGAACTGAAGCTATTGGCCATCTTCACGAACTGCGCCGCTGGGCGGGCATGCAATCCTGCTTCATCCTGGAGTGTGACGTCATTTGAGGTCATGCCGCGCTCCTCTCGCTTGCCATCAGATCAACCGCCGATGATGCCGTCAGTGTATCCCGCCATGTGGTCGCAGCCGCGCGCTCACGGCTCCGTTGGCGTGGCGAGCAGTGGCAAGCTAAACCAGAAGGTGGACCCTTCGCCAAGTGCGCTCGAAGCGCCGACTCTGCCGCCCTGCCGCTCGATGAGCGTCTTGCAGAGGTGCAGTCCCAGCCCCAGCCCGATGCCCGACCCACTGACGACCTCGATGCCGGGAACGCGATGAAAAAGCTCCCACACCTGCTCGATGTCCTCCGGCGGGATGCCCACGCCCTCATCGGTCACCGAGAGGTAGGCCAGCCCACCATCGCGCCAGAGACGTACCGATATGGGCGTGGTCGCTACGGAGTATTTGAGCGCATTGGTGAGGTAGTTGGTGATGACCTGGCCCACCCGCGCGGCGTCGGCTAGCGCATGCGTCCGCTGACCCGCTGGCAGATCGAGCGTCAGCAGACGGTCGGGCGTCGCGAGCCGCTGCTCCTCGACCGTCTCGCGCACCACGTCGGCCAGATCAACTGGCTCCAGACGCATCTCCAGCTTGCCAGCGCGCACTCGTGAGACATCCAGCAGGTCATCTACCAGGCGGGTGAGGCGCGCGAGTGAGCGCTCCGTGCGGTCGAGCAGTTCCGCATTGCGAACCGCCCGCTGCGGCTCCATGGTGACGCGCTCGCCTGTGCGGGCGCGCTCGGCGACGCGCTGGGCGTAACGTAGCAGCATTTGCAGATTGGCTTTGATGACCGTGATCGGCGTGCGCAGTTCATGGGCCGCGATGCCGAGAAACTCGTCCATCCGCTGATTCGCCTGCGTCAGCGCTAGCGCGTGCGCTTCGGCGACAGCGCGCTCACGCAGCATGCGGTCGCGCTCGATCACCAGCGCCGAGAGTTTCGCGACCGCCGAGGCCAGATCAAGCTCCGGGCCGGTGAAGTCATGCGGCTGCCCGGCGTAGTCAAGCGAGATGAAGCCGATCAGCTGCTGGCCGATGCGCATCGGCGCGATGAGCATGGTCTGGATGCCATAGTTATTGGGGATGTACTGATAGCGCGGCTCGCGCAGGTCCATCGTCACAGGCGCGCCCGCCAGCAGCTGCTCGACAAGCTCCGGCTCCGGCGAATCCTCCAGGCGCATGCCCTGAGCCTCGGTAGCTGCCTGCTCGGCCCACCAGAGCCGCTCCTCGTCAGGTGTTAGCCCCGTCACGGCCAGCGCGCGCATGGCGCCCGTGGTGGCGTTAATCGTGGTAAGAGACATGCGCTGGCAGCCGAGCACCTGCCGTGCAAGCTCGATCAGCCGATGGCCCACGCGACTGGCCGAGACGCTGGGCGCGCCGTCGTTGCCTTCGCTCGTCAGTGTTGGCGCCGAGACGACCGCCTCAGCCATCTCCAGCAGCGCTTCGAGCGACTCCTGCGTGCGGCGCTCCAGTCTACGCGCCGCATGTTCAGACGCCGTGCGCGCCTCCAGTTCGCGGCGCAGCAGGTCGGCCTGCTGTCGCTCGCGCTGGCGCTGCTCGGTGATATCGCGCGCGATGGCGATAGCGCCCAGCAGCGCGCCCTCGGCTGAGGTAATCGGCGCGCCTGTGACACTGATGGTTCGCTCAACGCCATCCAGACTGGTGAAGAGCATCTCGGCTGGCTGCTCGCCAGTGATCGTCTCGCCCTGCAACAAACGGGTCACATGCCAGCGCTCCTCTGGCAGCGGCGCGCCCGTCACTTCGCGCATATCGAGTCGCAGGTTGCGTTGGCGCAGAGGGCGTGCGGGGAACGCCGCGTCGCGCTCCAGGCCAAAGAGCCGATGGCCGACAGCATTGACGTAGACCAGGAGGCCCGCGTCATCATAGATTGCTACGGCGTCTGGTATCGCTTCGAGGATGTTGGTCAAGGGCATGTGGCTCAGCAGCGCATCGTCCGTTTTATCAGCCACAGCCGGAATCGCTGCGATCTCGGTGGACTCCGGCGTATCCTGGTAGTTCTTTCGCTGCATGCAACAGATCATCCCTTCGGGAAGTCGGTCAGACACGAATGGCGCATGCGTCAGCCGATGAGCCACACAGCAGTGTACAACGGCGCGTGGATGATAGATCGCAGGCCAGCGCCGCCCCGTCTACCTCAGCGCGCAACGCTCGCTCTATCAGCTTGCTGCGGCTGTCAGCGCGTATATTGCGCACAATTACGGCCAGTCTGCACGCCCCGCATCAGACAACTCGCCACCCTTGCGAACAGGGAGCGCCCAGCTATTCAACTAATGCGCGCGATCCCCTTGCCTACTCTGGCGAGCGCCGGGGGGATGATACCACGAATCGAGGCGTCCACCAGCTCGATGGGATGCAACGTCGGCAGCTCGGCGTCGAGGCGGCGCAGCGCGGCGGTGATCTGGAGCAGGCAGCCCGCGTTCGAGGCGACCAGCGCATCGGGCTGCACACGCAGCACGTTGCGCGCCTTGCGCTCGCCCAGCGCCGCCGCTGGCTCTGGCTCGACGAGATTGTAGATGCCCGCGCTGCCGCAGCAGAGTTCGCTCTCCGGCACGGTCACGACCTCCAGCCCAGGGATGGCCTCCAGGATGGCGCGCGGCTGCCGACGGATGCCCTGCGCGTGCGCCAGGTGGCAGGCGTCGTGGTAGGCGACGCGCGCGACGATGGCGGCGCGTGGCGCGATTGGCTCCAGCTCCGCCAGAAACTCTGAGATGTCGCGTGTCTTCGCGGAGAGCGCGGCGGCGCGTTCGGCGTAGCGGGGGTCGTCGCGCAGCAGGTAAGCGTAATCTTTGAGATTGGAGCCACACCCGGCGACATTGACGGCGATCACATCCACATCCACGCGATCAAAGCTATCAATCAGCCGACGCGCATACTGAAGCCCCTCGTCTTCGCGCCCGGCGTGGATCGAGAGCGCGCCGCAGCAGCCCTGCCGTGGCGGGATGACCACCTCGCAGCCCTCCGCCGTCAGCGTGCGGATGGTGGCGGCGTTGACCTCCTCAAAGAAGACACGCTGCACACAGCCGAGTAGCAACCCCACCCGCATGCGCACCTGCCCGCGCGCGGGGATCACCTCGGGCAGCGGCTCGCGTTTGGCCAGCGAGACGGGCGGCGCGACCGCCTCCATCGCGCGCAGTTGTGGCGCGACCATCTGCGCCACGCGCGGCATGTTCATCAGCCGGGCGCCGCCGAGTTGCTGGTAGGCCCAGAGCAGCGGCAGTAGCAGACGCATGCGCCGGGGATGCGGGAAGAGCGCGAAGATCATCTCACGCAGCAGACGTTCGCTGGCGCTGCGCGGCGCGTTGCGCTCCACCTGGGCGCGTGTCGCCTCGATCAAGCGGTCGTAGCGCACGCCAGAGGGGCAGGCGGTCACGCAGGCCATGCAGCCAAGGCACTGGTCCCAATGGCGTGTGACGGTCTCGGTCAGGCCCATCTCGCCCTCCGATACCATCTTCATGAGCTGGATGCGACCACGCGGCGAGTCCATCTCCTCACCCCAGAGGGCATAGGTAGGGCAGCTTGGCAGGCAGAAGCCGCAATGCACGCAATCGGCGATCAGGTCGGGGTCAGGCGCATGGCGCGCATCGAAGCCGCGCATGGTCGGCGCGGCTGGCGTGGGTGGCGCCGCTTCATCCGCAGGCATAGGCTCATCCGCAGGCGCAGCGCCTTGATCCATCTCTGTCTCCGCCATTAGATACCTCCCACGAAGCGACCGGGATTGAGTATGCCATTCGGGTCGAAACGCTGCTTCAGACGGCGCATCACCGCGAGCGCCGCGACTGGCCCCCACGGGTCCAGTTTGCCTGCCAGCGCGGGCGGCAGATTGGTGATGACGAGGCTGCCCCGCTGCGCGATGGCTACCTGCCGCAGCGCTTCGATACGCTCAATAAGCATCTCTGGCGCCGCTGCGAGCCGCGCCATCAGAATGCCGTGGCCCGCATGCGCTTGCCAGCGCGCCGCCAGGTCCCCCGCCAGCCGCGCGCGTTCCAGCTCCACCAGCCAGCCGGCGACGGCGGTGAGCGGTAGGCTCACCTTGATCGTGGCGCTCGCGGCGGATGGGTCTGCTTGCGCGGCGAGTGGTATGCTCCAGCGCGCGGCGCGCACGCTCCAGAAGCGCGCCTCGTCGGCGCCGCTGAGCGTCGAGCGTGGCTGCGCGCCCTCTGCGACCTGGGCGCCGCACACCGCCTGCGCCTGTCCCTCTACCGAGGCGTGCACGCCGCTCTCGAAGCGCACGGCCAGCAGGTAGGGCGCGCCGGGGGCGTCGGGTGAGAAGAGGTCGAGCGCGGAGGGCGTCAGTGGCCGCGCGAGGATGCGCTGGACGACGGCGCCGAGGCTGGGCAGGTCATCGGCCTCCAGCAGCGCGGTCGCGCCATAGGGCAGCAGCGGGTAGAGGCGAAAGTTGGCGGAGAGGATGACGCCGAGCGTGCCGAGCGCGCCCGTATAGAGCTTGGGCAGATCGTAGCCTGCGACGTTCTTGACGACCTTGCCGCCGCCACGCGCGATGGTCCCATCCGCCAGCGCCACGCGCACGCCGATGATCTGGTCGCGCACGCCGCCATAGCGCAGCCGCCGCGCGCCAGTCGCATTGGTGGAGATCAGGCCGCCGAGGGTGGCGCCCTCAGTCAGTGGCGGATCGAGCGCGAGCCATTGCTGCGCGGCGCCGAGCGCGGATTGCAG
Organism: Ktedonobacterales bacterium; assembly: GCA_025936795.1. Classification (GTDB taxonomy): domain Bacteria; phylum Chloroflexota; class Ktedonobacteria; order Ktedonobacterales; family JADMIN01; genus JAKAIY01. The sequence goes on from JAICSR010000159.1 coordinate 6,366, forward strand.
CGTAGCCAGCGGCAGCCCGGCCTGCGCCGTGACGGTCAGGTCGTGCGGCGCGTGCTCGATGATCTGATTCATGCGCGCCAGGCTGAGGATGATGTCGGCGCGTTGCGGTGGCGCGCCCAGCGTGAGCTGCGAGCCACCCCCACGCGGGATGACCGCCAGTCCCGCGTCATTGGCGTAGCGCAGGACCGCCGCAACCTGCTCCTCCGTCTCTGGCTCGACGACGACGCTGGGTTGCGCGCCCGCGACCACATCGCCTGCGCCTGCCGGGCGCGTGTGCGGAGCGATCTGCGCCAGCGCCGACTCCAGCGCGTGTGCCGTCACATCCATTCGCCGGACTCCTTCAGACTCCTTACTCGGCTACTTCAGAATCGCGTCCTGCTCCCGAAGAACCTGATCCCGGAGCGCAGGATGTAGCTCGGCGTAGGTGATGAGATCAACATGGCGACCCAGCAGATCTTCCAGCGCGAGTTCCAGCCGAGCCAGGTCCAGCAGCGTCGCGCCTGCTTTTGGCTCAATCAACAGATCGAGATCACTCTGAGCGCGCTGTTCGCCACGAGCGAACGAGCCAAACACGCTGGCGCGCGTCACGCCATGCGCGCGGAGAATGGCGATCATACGCACACGTTCATCAGGCAGTAGGCTGGGCGCGTCACTTGTCCGCATGAGCCTGTTCTCCCATTCTTCGTCGTCGTTTCACCGTCAGAAGCGCTCGCCCAGCCCGGCTAGCTCGACGGGGTGCGGCTGATAGTGACCCGGCGTCTCGCCACACAGGCGCGGCGTGGGGTAGACCTTGCCCGGATTGCACAGGTTGTCGGGGTTGATGGCGCAGCGGATCAACTGATGCGTCGCCAGATCATCTGGCCCGAACATCACCGTCATGTACTCTTTCTTGTCGGCCCCGACGCCATGCTCGCCGGTAATGCTGCCGCCATGCGCCACGCAGACGCGCAGAATCTCGCCCGCCACATGCTCGGCGCGCTGTTCGGCTCCCGTCTCGCGCTCATCGTAGAGCACCAGCGGATGCAGATTGCCATCGCCCGCATGGAAGACATTGGCGACGCGCACGCCGTGCTTGCTGGCCAGCGCTGCGATCTCGCGCAGCGTCTCTGGCAGCGCCGTGCGTGGGATGACGCCATCCTGCACGATGTAGTTCGGGCTGATGCGTCCGACGGCGGCGAACGCGGCCTTGCGCCCCTTCCACATCAGGGCGCGCTCCTCGTCGCTCTTGGCCAGGCGAAACTCGACGCAGCCGAGGTGGCGGCAAACCTCCTCCACCTGGGCAAGCTGCTCCGCGACTTCGGGAGCTGGGCCGTCTAGCTCGACGATCAGGACGGCGTTGGTGTCGGGGTAGTTCGCGTGGACCGCCGCCTCAGCCGCCTCGATGGCCAGCCGATCCATCATCTCGATGGCGGCGGGGAGAATGCCTGAGCCAATGATGCCAGACACCGCCTCGCCCGCCGCATCGGTCGTGTGGAAGGCCGCCAGCACGGTCTGCACCGTCTCTGGCTTGCGCATCAACCGCAGCGTGATCTCCGTGGCGATAGCCAGCGTGCCCTCGGAGCCGACGAAGATGCCGGGCAGATCGTAGCCGGGGCTATCGAGCGCGGGGCCGCCAATGTCCAGGATTTCGCCATCGGGCAGCACAACCTTCATCGCCAGCACATGATTGACGGTGAAGCCGTACTTCAGACAATGCGCGCCGCCGGAGTTTTCGGCGATGTTGCCGCCAATCGAGCAGACCTGCTGGCTGGAGGGGTCGGGCGCGTAGTAGTAGCCCTGCGGCGCGACCCGCTGCGTCACCCAGAGGTTGATGACGCCCGGCTGCACGACTGCGCGCTGATTCTCCAGGTCAATCGAGAGGATTTCACGCATGCGCGAGAGCGCGATGACGATGCTGCCCGGCGCTGGCAGCGCGCCGCCCGATAGCCCCGTGCCAGAGCCGCGCGGGATGAAGGGGATGCGCTCCTCGTAGCACAGCCGGACGAGCGCAGCCACCTGCTCCGTCGTCGTGGGCAGCGCGACGAGTTCAGGCTTCTGGCGCAGCGCGGCGAGGCCATCGGACTCGTAGGTGCGCGTCTCCTCCTCCGAGGTGATCGTGCCCGTTGGCCC
>JAICSR010000096.1 GCA_025936795.1 Ktedonobacterales bacterium
CCGAGCAGATCGCCGAGGCGTAGGGGCTGGCGCTCGCCGTGGTGGATGATCTGCTGCACATCGCCGAGCAGCAAGTCTCGCTCGATACCCCCGCCGACGCCGATAACCGGCTCGCGCTCTCCGATACACTCGAAGACCCCGGCGTGCAGGCGCCTGCCGACATCGCCTCACAGCACTTGCTGGGCGAGGAGTTGCATCGCGCGCTTTCACAGTTGACCCCGCGCGAGCGCTCGGTTGTCATCTTGCGCTATGGTATCGGCGACGGACGCAGCCGCACCCTGCTGGAGGTGGGCAAAGAACTGGGCATCTCGCGCGAGCGCGTGCGTCAGCTCGAAATGGTCGCCCTGGCGAAGCTGCGCGGCGCAGCGGTGGCCCAGGGCCTGAGCGACGCCAGCTAGCCAGGCGCTAACCGTGCGACTGGCCATCTGCATGAACTGTGTCTCATCAACCCGATAGCTGTGTCGCGTCATGGCGCTGCTGAACGGAGCGCCGTGACGCCCTGCGGCTATCGGGTTGTGTCTATGACGCAGAAGCGATTGCCCTCAGGGTCGGCGAGGATGACATAGTCGGCGTCTGGCGGCCGCTTGCTCCAATGCACTTCGGTGGCGCCCAGCGCGAGCAAACGCTTGACCTCTCCAGCCTGGTCGTCTGTGTACAGGTCGAGGTGAATGCGCGGCGGTATCTGGACCTGAGAATGGACCTGGTCGAGGGAAAGGTTGGGTCCGGCGCCGTTGCGGGGACGCAGCGCCACGAAGTCGTCGCTCCGCTCCTCGCGAGGTACGTAGTCGAGCGCAGCCGCCCAGAATTCAGCCTGGCGCTCCAGATTGTCCACGCGCAGGACGATTGAGCCAACGCGAACCGTCGCCATCACCTGTACCCACCTTTCGACACAGCGGCATAACCCTACGGCTGGCGCCTGCTAACAATCTATCACAGCGTTGAGTTTGGTCACGCGCAGCGCCGTCCGACGATGGACGCCTGCCCCGCACTCGCGGAGGCGGGCGTCCATCAGCCCATTCGACAGGCCGCGCACGAGCAGGCAGCGCCTGCGGCATATACTGCTGGAGAGTGGTTTGTCTGAGCATGTTTCGGCATACGGGCGCACGGCGCCCCCGACAGTGAGCGGTGAGGAGCGCGCAGTGGCGGCAGGGACGCAGGTTGACGCAGCAGCGCAGAACGAGCGCGCGGCGGATGCGCGTGCGCGGGGCGAGCGGGCGCGGCTGATGATCGCCTTTGCCACCTTCATCCTGATCGGCGTGAATGATGGCGTGATCGGCGTGCTGCTGCCCAGCATCATCGCCCACTATGGCGTCTCGACGGCGACGGTCGGCCTGCTCTTCCCCGCCGCCTCCATCGGCTATCTCTGCGCCGCCTTCAATAGCGGCGCGCTGCTGGAGCGCCTGGGGCGTCGCGCCTTCCTCGCGTGCGGCGCGCTCATCTGGATCGCTGGGATGCTCGTCTTCGCGCTGCTACCGCCGTTCGCGGCGCTGCTGCCTGCGCTCGTCGCCATCGGCTTCGGCGTCGCGATCCTCGACGCCGGGCTGAACGCCTACATCGCTGGACTGCCGCGCGGCGTGAGTCTGCTCAACTACCTGCATGCCTTCTATGGCGTCGGCGCGCTGCTGGGTCCACTGCTGGCCACGGCCATGCTCAGCAGCGTCCTGGGCTGGAATGCGACCTACTATGCGCTGGCGCTCGGCGTGGCCGCTGCGCTGGTGGGCATCGCCCTGCGCTTCGAGCGGCGCCGCATCGCCACCCATCCCGCCTACGGCGCCGAGAGCGAGACGGCGGCTGGTCGCGGGTTGCTGCGCGCGACGCTGCGGTCGCCGCTGGTCTGGCTCTGCGCGATCTTCCTGCTGGTCTATGTCGGCGTCGAGGTCAGCCTGGGCGCCTGGAGCTATACCCTGCTGACGGGTGGGCGGCACATCCCCACGCTGTCTGCGGGCTGGATGGTGAGCGGCTACTGGTTTGGGTTGACGCTGGGGCGCTTCATCCTGGCGCGGCTGGTCGAGCGCATTGGCCCGCGCCGCGCCATCCAGTGGCTGACGGTCGGCGTGGTGGTGGGCATTGCGCTGGTCTGGGCGCCCGCTGGCGGTGGCGCAGGTGTGGCGCTGACGGCGTTTGGCCTGTGGCTGGTCGGCTTCAGCCTCGGCCCGATCTTTCCCAGCGTCATCGCCGTCATCAACACGGTCACGAGCGCGCGGCTGCGCCAGAGCGCCATCGGCTTCGCGGCGAGCCTGGGTAGCATGGGCGGCGCCTTCTTCCCGTGGGTGGCGGCGAACCTGGCGCAGCGCGTGGGTCTCTGGTCGCTGCTGCCCTACACCGCCGCGCTGACCATCCTCATGCTGGCGCTCTGGCTGTGGCTGCGCGGTCGCCTGCACGCCGCTCCGCGCGTGGTCTGACCACTCGCCCCCAACCCCTCTCCCAAAGGGCGAGGGGAGCCAGAACGTTCCCTCACCCGCTGGGAGCCGGGCAGAGGTGAGGGCGCTGGCTCCAGGCGCGACCTCACCCCCAGCCCCTCTCCCGCAAGGAGAGGGGAGCCAGATTCCCCCTCTCCTTGTGGGAGAGGGCGAGCGTCCTGGCGGGCAGCAGCGACAGCGAAGGAGGGGAGCCAGATTCCCCCTCTCCTTGTGGGAGAGGGGGTCAGGGGGTGAGGTCTGGCGCCAGGCCAACGACCACTCCGGATTCCGTATCACACCGCCAGATACTCCAGCGCCGCACGGGCCAGTGTCTCCAGGCCGATTGGCAGCGCCTCCTCGGCGATGTCGAAGCGCGCGCTGTGGTGTGGCGCGTCAATGCCGCGCGCCGGATCGCTGGCGCCGACGAAGAAGTAGCAGCCCGGCGCCTCCTCCAGGAAGTAGGCCATATCGTCACTGGCGGCCTGCCGCTGATCGCCCTCCGGGACGTTCTCGGCGCCCACCGTGGCGATGGCCGCGCGCCGCACCAGCGCCGCCATCCCGGCATCGTTGACGCAGGCCGGGCAGCCGCCGCGTATCTCATACTCCACCTCGGCGCGCAGGCCCGCCGCCACACCACGCGCCACCTCGCCGATGCGCCGCCGCAGCAGTTCGCGGTCCTCCGGCGCATAGGCGCGCAGCGTGCCGTGCAGCTCCACGCTATCGGCGATGACGTTGAATGCGCCGCCGCCGTGGATCGAGCCGAAAGTGACGACTGCGGGATGGAAAGGCGAGACTTCGCGTGCGACCAGCGTTTGCAGCGCCGTGATGATCTCGGCGGCGACGACCACCGGGTCCACCGCGAGGTGCGGCATGGCGCCATGTCCGCCGCGCCCGATCACGCGCAGCCAGATTTCATCGGCGCTGGAGAAGACCGCCCCCGCAGCCACCGAGACCTGCCCCACTGGCACAGGCGTCCACAGGTGCAGGCCGAGTGTCGCATCCACCTTCGGGTGCGCCGTCACGCCATCGGCCAGCATCGCCAACGCCCCGCCGATGCGTTCCTCCGCAGGCTGAAAGACGAACTGCACGGCTCCACGCCACTGCTCACGCCGCGCCATCAGCAGCTCCGCCAGCGTCAGGGCGATGGCGATGTGGCCATCGTGACCGCAGGCGTGCATCACACCGGGGCGCTGCGAACGCCAGGGTCGCACGCCCTCGTCGGCCTCCTCGCTGATGGGCAGCGCATCAATATCGGCGCGCAGCAGCAGCGTGCGAGTGGGCTGGTCGCTGACTGCCTGGCCTCGGAGCAGCGCCGTCACGCCTGTGCCGCCTACGCCTTCGTGCGGGTCCAGCCCCAGGTCGCGCAGGCGCCGCGCAATCTCGGCGGCGGTCTCATACTCCTCGAACGAGAGTTCCGGGCGCTGATGGAAGTAGCGCCGCGTCTCGATCAAGCGTTCACGGCGCTGCGCGACCTCGTCTGCGAGCGCGTCACCCACTCCCGGCATTGGGATATCCTCCTTCGGCTGGCTGAGCATCGTCAGCGGGGGCGCCTTTGCGCGCCATCGTGTTCTCGTATTCTCGCCGCATTGTACACGCTGGGCGGCGCCATGCCACAAGCTTCGCCTGCGCGACAAGAAGGTGGAATATCGAGCTGCCGCCGAAATATGGTATACGCCTGCTCGCCCTCTTTCCCCTGAGTGGGGAGGGTGAGCAGCCATTCATCCAAAGCGGTACAATGAAGCCAAAGCGCTTCATTCGAAGGGAGAGACTCATGTTTGCCGAGTATCTGCGCGCGGCGTTGCGCCATGCCAAGTATGAGCAACTCGGCGATGGCGCCTACTTCGGCTCGATTGATGAGCTTCCTGGCTCCTGGGCGCATGGTTCGACACTCGAAGAATGTCAGCGTGATATGGAAGCAGAGGCCGAGGACTGGATTCTCTTTGCCATCGCGCGCCATCAAGACCTTCCCGAAATCGATGGCCATAAGCTACTGGTTGCGAAGGTGGGTGATTAATGCCGAGGATTGGCTCAATCAAGCGATGCGACTTGATTCGCTACCTTCGGCAGTTAGGATTCGAGGCCCGTACCCCGGCGGACGACATGAGCGTATGGTACGTGGAACTGTCCAAGTACGTATTCCCAACCCCCATGAGGGAGACATCAGCCAAGATCTGCTCCGTACCATCCTGCGGCAAGCTGGTATCTCCCACCAAGAATGGGAAGCCCTCTAGGCTGTCAGTCATCCCCGCACGTTTTTGCCTCTCCTTTCACTTCGCATATGCCGCACATGCCAAGAGCAAGCCACCCTTCGCCGCATTCCTGCGCAAAATGGTATGTTATGTGTGATATGTAAAGGGTATGGCGTCGGGCGCGTCTGAGCATGTAGAAGCTTGCGCAGAACGAGCCGAGGTCAGGCGGACGTCAGGCGGGGAGGCGTGTGTGAGTGAACCGACGACCGACGAATTGGTGGCGCAGTTGGCGAGCGCGCCCGATCAGCTCGATGCGGCGTTAGCCGTTGCGCCACCCGCGCCACCTACGCCGTCATCCAGCGTGGCATCCAGCGTGGCATCCAGCGTGGCATCTGGCGCGGCGAGCGGCGAAGCGGACTGGACCACCAGCGAGATCATCGGCCACCTGTGCGACGCCGCGCGCTACTGGGGCGCCCGCATGCGGCTGGCGGTGTATAAGGAGCGCCCACGCCTGGAGCCATTCGACCAGGATGCGCTCGTGCGGCTGGCGGCCTATCGCTACACGCCAGCCGATGCGCTGGCGCGTGAGTTTCGGCTGGTCAGCGCCTCGAATCTGGCGCTGCTACGCGGGCTGCGGCCTGAACAATGGGAGCGTGTCGGCGTGCATAGCGAGCGCGGCCCACTCAGCGTCCGCGCGATGGCTGAGATCGAGGCGCAGCATGAGCTTGACCATGTGCAGGCGCTGACCTCGGCGCGGTGACGGCGATTGACGGCGATGGTTGTCACACAGGAGTTGATAGCGTATACTCGGCGAGATGGGCAGAACGTGCGCGAACCATCCGTTTTTGGCGGGCGGGCGCAGCGCCTATCTGTGTTCATATCGCCAGCCCTCGAACGTCACACGAGAACAGCCCGAGCGCTGGGCGGCGGGATGCGCCCGTTCAAGTTGATTCCCGCCCGCGCGCCTATTTGCATGGAGCAGGAGCTTTTCACAAGCTTATGGACAGCTCAATAACCGCATCATCCAGGCGCCAGGTGAACCTCATCGCGGGTCTGGCGATCGTCCTCATCTTTGTAGGCGGACTCCTCCAGGGATCCGTTCCGTTCATCGTGACCCTCATCGGCGTGGCGCTCACCTTCATCGCGTGGGTCTACGCCGTGTTCATCGCTGCGCGCACGCGCCAGTTCGGCTGGGTGATCTTACTGGTGATCGGCCTCGTGCTCGGCCTCGCGCTTTCGGCCTACTCCATTACCAGCGCCAAGACTGGGCTGAATGAAGGTATCCTCTCCGCTGCGGAGCTTGGCATCCTGTCGCTCGCCTTCTTTGCGCTGAGCTTTGGCATGCTCGGTGGGTCTGAGGTGATGTCACGCGGTGTGGCCGCTTACTTCGGTGGCTGGGGCCTGCTGCTGCTGGTTATCGGCGGCACATTGGTTGGCGGCGCCATCGGCACGAGTATCGGCGCCGCCTCCGTCTACATCACTGCGCTGGGTTTCCGCTTCTATACGGGCGCAGGGGTGTTGGCCTTCGTTGCGTGGATCATCGGCCTGATTGTCGGCTACCGCACGAAATCCTGGGGCTGGTTTACGCTGGTCGTTCTGCTTCCCGCGATTGGCGCTTTCATGTTTGGCCTCTTTGGCCCCACACGCCAGGATGTGCTGATGGCGCAGGAGCACACACGGCAGCGCAAAGCGGCTGGTCTCGTCTAAGCGCGTCATCGCGCGCTTCCCAACACGCCACGGGACCAACACTCAGGTCCGCGCTCAGGATGGATGGCTTGCGAGCCGCCATCTTGGCGCGGACCTTGCGCATGTGGCCAGGCGCGCCGTGTCAGTCGTCGTGTGGAAACTGGGAGAATCGGCGAAAAGAACCGGTGAAAAGGCACAGAACCCTCGTACCCGTGACCCCCGGACGTATAATGAGGTGTATAGATTCGTGAGAGGCGCAAACGTCCCCAGGAACTGGCGAACTGTGACATGCTGGGAGACGTCTTCCTGGCGCTCGACGGAACGACGCCTTGGAAACGGAGTAGAATGCCATGGGATTGCATTGGTATGACTTGGCTGTTCTGGTCGTGTTGGGTCTCATCATCTTCGGGCCTAAGAAGCTGCCAGAGATGGGGTCGTCGCTGGGCAAAACCATTCGGGAGTTCCAGAAGTCCATGCGCGAGGTGACGAACCCGGAGCCGCCGATGACCGTGCCGCCGAGCGCGACACAGGCTGCGCAACCACTCGCCGCAGCGCCAGAGGCCCCAGCGGAGACGACGCCAGTCATGGCGGCTCCGCAGGCGCCCACGCAGACGACGGTCAGCGGGCAGATCGTGGAAGAGGGCGGCGCCCCCCGCATCGAGGAAGACTCGATTCGCTAGCGTGACAGCGTGACGTGCGAGCAACGCGCCCGCACCGATCTGGCTCCAGGCGTCGGCGCGGCGCAGGGGCTACTATACAGGCAGGGAGCGACTCATGGCAGCGACAGATGCGCGCCGGGCTGAGCCGGTAGAGGCTCCGACGCTGAGTGAGCCAGAAAATGAGGAGGAGCTTGGCGGCGTCATGACGCTGGTCGAGCACCTTGAAGAACTGCGCCGACGGCTGCTCATTTCGATCATCGCGATTGCCGTCTGCAGCGTCGCGGCGCTGTTCTTCTGGGATCCCATCTTCGGCTTTCTGCTCACCCCGCTGCCTAATCTCTCGCACACCGCAGGCATCGCGCTGCATGGCAAGCTCGTCATCTCCGATCCAGTTGGCGGCTTCATGGTCGCCCTGAAGGTCGCCATCGCCGTGGGAATTGCCATCGCGATTCCCGTTCTACTCTATGAGCTTTGGGGCTTTCTCTCCCCGGCGATGACGCGCAAGGAGCGCAAGTACGCGCTGCCCTTCACACTGCTGGGGGTGGGCCTATTCATCTGCGGATTGGTCGTCGGGTTCATCGTCCTGCGCTACCCGATTGACTGGCTGCTCGGCTTCGGCTCCAACCGCTTCCTTCCGCTGATTACCGCCGACGCCTACCTCACTTTCGTCACCTACTTCCTGCTGGCGTTCGGCGTGGTGTTCGAGTTGCCGCTGGTGCTGACCTTCCTCGGCGTCCTGGGGGTCATCAATAGCCGGCTGCTGCGCCAGAAGCGCATGTACATCCTGTTCGGGCTGTGGGTGATCTCGTGCTTCATCACCCCTGGAGCCGACCCCGTCAGCCCCATCATCATCGGCGCGGCGCTGACGGCGCTCTTCGAGCTGAGCATCATCATGCTGCGTGTCATCAAGAAATAGCATCCGATGAATCAGGCTGATCTCAGCCCCTCCCAGTCGTCGTCGTCAGCGCAGGGCTGGGCTACGCGCGGACCAGTGGCGCTGGTCTACAGCCCGCATGCTGGCTCGGCGCGCGGCGACCATCCGCAGGCGTTGCTCGAACGCGCTGGGGTCGCGGTGGCGCTCAGCGTTCCGGTGGATGCGCTCGACGCCAGCGCGCCGCTGGGGCAGCGTTGGCGCGCGGCAGGCTGTGTCGCCGCCATCGCGGCGGGCGGCGATGGCACGGTTGGCGCGGTCGCCACGCACGCCGTCGGCGCCGATCTGCCGCTCGGTATCGTGCCGCTGGGTACGGCGAACGACATCGCCCGCGCGCTCAACATCCCACTGGCCCCCGCCGACGCCGCGCACGTCATCGCGCAGGGCGCGCTCCAGGCGATAGACGCCGGGCAGGCAATCCCCTCACAGACAGAGCCACACGCCGCCGCCCACCAAACCGCGCCATCAGAGGCGCAGCTTGACGCCGCGCTTACTGGCGCGCCGACCGACCAGCCCGGCCAGCCAGCGGCTGAGCGTGCGGACGGGCGCGCGCCGGGCGGCGCCTACTTCCTGCATGCGCTGACGTTGGGCCTGAATGTCGAGTTCGCGCGGCTGGCGACCGATGCGACGCGGCGGCGACTCTGGGGCCGCTTCACCTATATTGCCTCGGCCATCGAGTCGCTGGATCGCCTCAAGCCGATCCCCGTGACGCTACGTTTCACTGGCATGTCGGGCGCGCCAGAGCAGAGCGTGTTTGTCGTGCAGCGTGAGACGGCGCTCTTCACGGCGATCAATCTGCCGGTCTTTGGCGGGCGGCTGGGGCTGCGTGTTCCCGGCATTCGCGCCGATGACCGTCTGCTGGATTTCATCATCATCGAGACGCCTGAGCCTCAGGCGGCGCGTGCGGCGTTCGAGACGGCGCTGGGCGCAATGACTCGTGCGGCCCAGACGCTCTGGGCGCCACGTAGCGGGGTGGCGACGGCGAGCGAGTCGTTGCGGCTACATCCGGTGCAGAATCCGGCGGGGGTGGCGCTGCCTGGGGCGCGCTGGTTTCGCGCGCGGGCGGTCGAGATCGAGACGGAGCAGCCCGTCGAGCTGACACTGGATGGCGAGCTACGTGGCCGCACACCAGCAGTAGCGCGGGTGGCGCCCGGCGCTGTGCGCGTGATCGTTCCGGCGAGCGCGGTGGCGGCGCGCTAGGAGCGCCGTGGCCAGGAGCGCGCTGCTCCCGAACTCGCAGGACGAGCGTTGCCGAGCGTTATGGTACGATGAGAAAAATAGCGTCATACAGCAGGAAGAAATCATGAGCGGCCACGACAATGGCAAGTTCCCGCGCTATCGGCGCCGACGACCGACGCGCCCTGGCCAGCCGGGCGCCTCTGACCGCCCAGATCGTTCAGATCGCCCAGATCGCTCGAAGCGCCGTGACGAGAAGCCACGCCGCCCGCCACTGGAGACACGGCTGAGCGCGACCGAGAGTGAGTGGCGCCGCCGCAAGCGCGCCCTCGGCGTCGAACCGCCGAGCGCCACCCAGGCGTGGACGCTCACCTGGGACGCCGATGCGCAGGCGCTGGTGACGGCGTTCGCGGCTGAGCAGCCCTATCCACTCGACCCCTTCCAGCTCGAATCGGCGCAACATCTGGCCGAGGGCCGCTCGGCGCTGGTCGCCGCGCCGACGGGAACCGGAAAGACGATCGTGGCGGAATTCGCCATCTGGCTGGCGCGGCGTGCGGGCAAGCGCGCCATCTACACGGCGCCGATCAAGGCGCTCTCGAACCAGAAGTTCCGTGACCTGCGCGCGCGCTATGGCGCCGACGAGGTTGGCCTGCTGACCGGAGACATCGTCGAGAATCCCAGCGCACGCATCGTCGTGATGACCACCGAGATTTACCGCAACATGCTGCTGGAGGGGCTGCGCGCCGCGCATGTTACCCCGCAGGCGGAGGCGAGCGAGTTGCTCTCGGCAGTGGACGCCCGCCACGGCCCGCAGCCCACGCCGCCAGAAGCTTCCGTTGCGCCCTCGAATGTCGCGGAGATGGCGCGTCGCGCGCGCCTGGACGAGGAACTCTCCAGCGTGGGCTGCGTCATCTTCGACGAGCTACACTTCCTCAACGATCCGCAGCGTGGCCCGGTCTGGGAGGAGGCGATCATCCACTCGCCGCCGCACGTCATCTTCGTCGGCCTCTCCGCCACCGTCAGCAACGCCGATGAACTGCGGCGGTGGATCGAGCAGGTGCATGGCCCGATGGCGCTGGTCTATCATACTGAGCGCTCGGTGCCACTGGAACACTTCTACTTTCTGGATGGCCAACTACGGCTGGCGCAGAACGCCGAAGGGCAGCGGGTCGAGCGCTTCCCCGGCATCGGTGGCGAGACCAAGCTGGCGCGCATGCGCGACCGTGGCCGCCGCTACACCTTCGATGGCTCCAGCCGCACGCCGACGACCGAAGGCGCCGCCGCGACTGGCGCCACGCCTGGCGCAGCCGATGCCACGCCGCCCGACCGTCCCACGCCAGAGCCGGGCGAGGTATTGACGGCGCTGCGCAAGGCGGAACTGCTGCCCGCGCTCTACTTCCTGCCGGGGCGACGCGCGGTGGAGACGGCGGCGGAGAGCGCGGCGACGCATCTCTTCACCACGCCAGAGCAGCGCGAGCGGCTGAGCCGCGAGATTCAGGAGTGGGTGCGCGCCCTGCCTGCGGAAGATCAGCGCCTCGATCAGGTGCGCAAGCTGGCCGCACTCTTGCCGCGTGGGCTGGGATTCCATCACGCGGGGCTGCTGCCGGGCCTGAAGATGATGGTGGAGACACTCTTTCAGCGCGGCGATCTCAAGGCGGTCTTTGCCACCGATACGCTGGCGCTAGGCATCAATATGCCCGCGCGCAGTGTCGTGCTGGGCAGCCTGAGCAAATTCGACGGCGTGCAGATGCGCCTGATGACGCCGAATGAGTATCAGCAGCTCACCGGACGCGCGGGCCGACGCGGCATTGACGCGCGCGGCGCCGCCGTCATCCCCTACTCGCCGTGGGATGCCTTCGAGCCGGCCTTTACGGCGCTGACCGCGCCGCTGCTGCCGGTGACGAGCGCCTTCACTGTGCGCTACAACACCGTGCTGAACCTCTGGCGTCCGGGCGATCTGGCGCGGCTGCGGCGCGCGGTGGCGGCCAGCCTGCGCGAGTATCAGCGTCGCCAGGTGGAGATGACATCGGGGCGGCGTGGCCGTCGGCAGGCTGAGCGGCCAGAGGATGTGCGCGAGCGTTACGAGCCAGGCAGCGAGCCAGGCAACGAGCCAGGCAGCGAGCCAGCGGGCGGCGCTGGGGGCAAGGGTGAGCCGCGCTCCACCGCGCTCAGCCGGATGGCGTTGGCTGAGCTGAACGCGACGATCTATGTGCTGCGCGCGTTGGGCTATATCGGCGAGGACGATGCGCTGACGGTGCGCGGGCGCATGCTGCGGGCGATCTTCCATCCGGCGGGCGTGATGATCTGCGAGCTGGTCTTCAGCGGCGCGCTCGACGACCTCAGCCCGGCGGAGTTGGCCGAGGTGATGAGCTGGTTCACCTTCGATAGCGATCGCTCACTGCGCAACAGTCTCGTGCTGCCCACGCAACTGATGCAGGCGCGACGGATGGCCCAGCGCACCCAGCGTTTCGTGCAGGAGTTCGAGTACGATGAGGGGCTGGAGATGAGTCCCGGCATCGTGGACGCCTTCCACAGCGTCGCGCTGAACTGGGCGCGGGGCTCCACGCTGAGTGGCCTGCTGCGGCGCATTGAACTGGCCGAGGGCGATCTGCTGGTGACGCTCAATCAGACGATTGACCTGCTGCAGCAGACGCAGGGCGCGCTGGCCCAGACCCTTGACGCGCGTGACCTCTGGCGCCCCATCGGTCCCGACGCGCGTGGCCGCCGCCAGCAGGCGCTGGAGCAGACGCGCGCCCGCATGGAGGCGCTGCGCCCGCGCCTGAGCGAGGCATGGCGCATCATGCTGCGTGGCAGTGTCGCCATGAGCCGCGCGATCCCTACGCTGGCGACCCCCGCGCTGGCGGCGCTGGAGGATGACGACGCGACGCTGGGTCAGGAGGAAGC
>JAICSR010000092.1 GCA_025936795.1 Ktedonobacterales bacterium
ACGCCAGCGCGACCGTCGCCACCGCCGGATTGATGCGCCGTCTCCGCGCCACCTCGGCGACGATGATCCCCGCGCCGACGAGCGCGAGCAGCAGCAGCATCGGTGGCGAGCCAATCATGAGCCAGGTGGGCACATAGCTCGTGGGGAGTTGCGTCGCCGCATACTCCACGCCATCGAAGAGCACGGGACCATTCCAGGGATAGCGGCTCATGACGTGAACCGAGTCGAGCAGATTGGCGAACGGGTTGAGGAAGATAAACGGCCAGAGCGCCATCGTCGAGAGCAGCCAGCAGCCCACGATGACGCCCGCCACGCTGCCCTGCCGCCTCAGCTCCGTCGCCACGCGCCGCTCGCGCCACGCGGCCTGGCCGTGCGCGAGCCACCAGCCCACCAGCAGCATCGCCAGCACAGCGAACCAGGTGAGCGCAGTGATGCGAATAGCGGTCGCCGCGCCGAGGGAACAGCCCAGCAGCACGCTCACCTCAATCCTGCGCAGACGCTGCGGCCAATACCTCAGCAGCAGCAGTGTCGTCCACAGCGCGAAGGTCAGCGAGACCGCGGCGGGGATGTCCTTTGGATTGTTGAACATGGCGCCGTAGTAGCGCGGGTAGAGCCAGAGGCCCAGCCCCGCCGCCAGCGCGACCCACGCGCCGCCCAGCTCATAGCCACAGAGCGCGATGGCGACGACACCCAGCCATCCCACCAGCCCCGACACGAGGCGCCGCACCAGCCAGGGACTGACCGCCGCAAGCCACGATTGCAGCGCCACGATCAGCGCGTCAACGATGCCACCATGCTCTGGCATATGAACGGCAGCAGGGAACATCGTCAGGAAGCCTGTATTAGCCCCAAAGCTGCGATACCAAGCCAGCACGCCCTCACCATAGAGCTGCTGAAGCGGCTCATCGGTGGTAATGCCGTAGCGCGGCGCCTGCGTGAGGACCGTCGCCAGGCTGATGAGCATGAAGCCGACGAGCAGCAGCCAGGGAGTGCGGTCGCGGGAGGGCGTCAGACGCATGCAGCAGGCAGCGAAGGCCCGCATCGGGCTATTGCGGGTGGCAGCGGTGGCCTCATGAGCGGCGGGCGCGGCGACTGTGGACGCAGTGGATGCTGCGGCTGCGGCGCTATGCGTCGTATCGCGCACTCCTGTACCACCTCCGTGCAACATCGCCTGCCAGTAGCCGCGACACTGGCGCGGAGCCACTCGCCGCCTATTCTCCCATGCTTTGCCGCTCGGCGCAATCGGGTAGGAGATTTTGAGGCTGCCACCGCTTTCAATCTGGCGGGAATGGCGTAGAATCAACGGAGACGTGAGGCGCAGGGGAGGTTTGGGAGATGCGCGGCTGTAGCTGCCCCACGATGAGCGCGTGTCTTCGCGCACGCCAGCAGGCTGCTAAGGAGACGTCAACCGATGGATAGCGCCTCACCCTCGCCAGTGTTAGGCGCCGACGAGGGCGCCGTTCGCGCGCTCTACCACGCGCTGTTGCGAGCCTGGAATGAGCGCGACGCCGAAGCCTTCGCGGCGCTGTTCGTCGCCGACGGCTCGATGATCGGGTACGATGGCACAATCGTTGATGGGCAGGCCGAGATCGCTCGCCACCTCGGCGCCATCTTCGCCAACCACCAGACGCCCGCCTATATCCAGAAGGTGCGGCAGGTCCGCTTTCTGACCGCTGAGGTTGCCGCGCTACGTGGCGCCGTCGGCATGCCCTCGCTCGTGACTGGCGTCATCAATCCCACGCTCAATTCCATCCAGTCGCTGGTGGCGTGCAAGCGCGAGGGGGTCTGGCGCGTGGCGCTCTTCCAGAATACCCCGGCGCAGTTCCACGGCAGGCCAGACCTGGTGGCGGAGATGACCGCCGAGCTACAAGCGCTGCTCGACGGCGAATGACCCAGACAACCGCGCTACCCCGGCGTGACGATGCGGCCATCGCGCATGCGAATCAGCCGGTGAGCGCGGGCGCTGATGTCGGGCGCGTGGGTGACGATGACCAGCGTTTGCCTGCGCTCGCGATTGAGCCGCGTCAACAGCTCCATCACCTCGTCGGCGGCCTCGGTGTCGAGGTTGCCGGTTGGCTCGTCGGCCCAGACAATGGCTGGCTCGTTGACGAGCGCCCGCGCGATGGCTACCCGCTGCCGCTGGCCGCCGGAGAGTTCCGCCGGGCGGTGGCGTTCGCGGTGGCTCAGCCCTACCGCATCGAGCATTGCCCGCGCGCGCTTGCGCGCCTCGCGCGCCGAGACGCGCAGCAGCAGTAGCGGTAGCTCCACATTCTCCGCCGCGCTCAGGACGGGCAGCAGGTTGAAGTTCTGGAAGATGAAGCCCATGCGCTGGGCGCGATAGTCGGCGCGCCGCGCGTCGCTGAGGCTGGCGAGGTCCACACCATCAATCAGCACATGCCCCGCGTCTATCGTATCCAGCCCGGCGAGGCAGTTGAGCAGCGTTGTCTTGCCGCAGCCGCTCGGCCCCATCACGGCGACCATCTCACCGCGCGCCACGCTCAGATTCACCGCGCGCAGGGCGTCGAGTTCCAGCCCGTGCGCGCGATAGGTCTTGCGCAGTCCCTCGGCGCGCACAATCGCCGCGCGTGGCGCCGACCAGTCATCGGCGGCCCACGATCGCTCTTCCAGCGCGCTCATTGGCGCCTCCTCCGCATCCTGCCTGGGTTGGCTGTATGCCCGGCTCCCCTCGCCTCGCAGGAGAGAGGCAGAGGGTGAGGTCTGTCATTCATATCTGAGCGCGTCGGCAGGCGCGATGCGTCCAGCCTGCCAGGCGGGCAAGGCGGCGGCGCAGAGGCTCGCTGCCAGCGCCGCGCCACAGATCACCGCCAGGTCGCGCCAGGGAACGACCAGCGTAAGTCCCGATTGGAACTGCTCGAAAAAGTCTACCGCGAAGATGTTACGACACAGGAGCAGCCCCAGCGCCAGGCCCAAGCTCACCCCCGCCGCGCCAACCAGCAGCGACTCGATCAGGAAGATCAGCTGCACATGCGCGCGATGGTACCCTAGCGCCCGTAGCATGCCAATCTGCTGGCGCCGCTCGACGACCGCGCGCGAGCCAGTCACGGCGAGCGCGGCCATGCCTACCAGCAGCGTCAGCCCCACCAGTCCCACTAGCGCCCGGCTGATGAAGACACGCGCGCCGGTCGAGCTGAGCAGCGCATCTTGCAGCGCGGTCGTCTCGAAGCCGTTGTTGATCAGCGCCGAGCCGATGGCGAGCGCGGCCTTGTGAACGTCGGTTCCCGGCGCAAGCTTGAAATAGTAGTAGTCGTTGCCGAGTGGCGCCAGCCCATGCTCGACTGGCGCGAAGGTCTGTGGCGACCCCATCAGCCCGTAGGTCTGCCCGTGCGCGTTCTCCACGATGCCGATGATGGTCAGTTTGCGCGCTGGGCCTCCCCGCAGATCCGCGACCCACACGGTCGTCGGCGCGATGCTGCCGGAGCTGCGCGCGACCCCGCTCAGATGAATCGAGAGGTCATTCAGCGCGCGCTGATCGTTGAGCAGGAAGCTCAACACGTTCAGGCTGCCCGCGCCCTGCTCCAATTGCGCGGTGACATCCTGCGCCGCCTGCTGACCCGCCAGCGACTCGAAGCTCGACGAGCCAGGCAGGCCAGCCGCGATGGGCGGCCCGGTGAACTGCGCCGATGTGGCGGCTGGCGCGGGCGTCAACCCAAGAATCGCGCTATCTGCGGCGCTGAGCGCGCTCGCGTCTATCACCACATCGCCAGGGTGATCGCGCACGGCCTGCCAGACCTGCGCATCGCTGCTGTAGCCCGGCGCGCGAGCCGCCAGCGAGAAGCCGACGCCAGCGAGCAATGATCCCTGGAGCTGCGAGGCGGGATAGAAGCGCCACATCGCCCGCGCGGTCGTCGGCTGCAATACGCCGAGTGGCAGCGGAGTCGCCTCGCCCACATCCGTGATGCTGGCCGCCGTCGCCGGGTCGGCGCGCTGCACCTGGACGAACGCATCCTGCGCGCTGCCGAGGGGGCTGAAGAGCGGCTGGCCCACAATGTCATAGTTCGCCGCCTGCGCGGGCAGGTTGTCGTAGCTCTGCATGGTCGAGGCGGCGATGCAGTCCATCACCACCATCGTGAAGACGACCAGCGAGAAGAGCGCCAGCCCGATGCCGGTGCGAAAGCGCTGCTGCGAGGGATAGACCAGCGCGATGCGCGGGATGTGGCGCAGACGCCCAAGCCGCACGCCGAGCCAGCGCAGCGGCGCGAGCAGCAGATCGAGGTTGGGGGCGAGCGCCAGCACGCAGCCGAAGACCATCATCACGCCCGCGATGAAGAAGATTTCGATGCCGCCCGTGAAGCGCGGTAGCCCCAGCACGCCCACCAGCGCATCAAAGGGCAGCGACCAGTAGAGCGCCAGGCCCCCGCCGATCACCAGCGCACAGAGCCGCTCCGAGGCCAGCGAGGCCCGCGCCAGCGCCGCCAGCGCTCGCCGGGGCTGCTGACGATAGCGCAGCGCCACCAGCGACAGTCCCACACTACGCGCGATCAGCGTTAGCCCGGTCAGTGCCAGCGAGAGACCGATCGAGAAGAGCAGCGCATCTGCGCGCGCCACGCCCGCCTGGAGCAGCCAGTAGCCCAGCGCCAGCGGCATCGGCCCGCGCGCGACCAGCGCCCACAGCAGCGCGCCCCATGCGCGGCCAATCGCCAGCGGTGTTGGCTGGGGCGGCGCGAAGGCGGCGCGCGTCAACGCCAGCAGCGATGGCGCAGCGGCGGGCGGCTCCGGCAGATCGCGCAACGCGGCGGCGATGCTCATGCGGCTGACGGTCCATGCGGCGGCGACGATAGTGAGCAGCGTGAATATCAGCCCCAACGCGAAGGCGACGAACATGCTTGTCAGATCGAGCGCAAACTGGACCGGAAAGCCGATACGCTGAAGCGTCGGGCTGACCACCCGCAGGATCACGGCCCCCAGCCCCAGTCCGGCCAGCACGCCGAAGATCGCGGCGGCCACGTCGTAGGACGCGCCCTCGAAGAGCAGCATCCAGACCACCTGCCCACGCCGCATGCCCAGCGCCCGCGCCATCCCCAGCTCGCTGCGGCGTTCGGCGGCCAGCAGCGTGAAGATCAGGAAGATCAGCAGCAGACCGATGGCGAAGGCGAAGAGCGTGTAGAGCGTCAGGATGCGCCCGAAGAGCTGCTGCGCCTGGAGCGCGAAGGCCACGCCATTCTGCTTGACCTTGACGACCTGCATCGCGCCGGGTAAGCGATCATTCACGACGTTGGCGATGCCGTCGCTGTAGCCAACGCCCGTGAGGCCATTGCCGGTGTTGGCGATGTAGATATGGTTGATGGAGTCGGGCGCGTTGGCCGCCTGCTGCAGCGCCGTGAGCGGCAGCGCAATCGCGGGCGCATCGCCCAGCGGGCCGCCCTTCACGATGGCGCGCACGTGGAAGTGGTAGCGGCGTCCCTGCCAGGCAATCGAGTAGAGCGTCACGGTGTCGCCGGGCCGAGCGTTCAGCGCGCTGGCCAGCGCGGCGTCGAGGTAGACATCGCTCGCGCCCAGCGCCTGAAGCGGTCGCGGCGCGCCCGTGGTCGTGTCGGTCAGCGCGCCCAGCACACCTGCATGGTCGGGCTGCATGCCAATCGCCGCGACGCCGCCACGCACCTCGCGCGCTGTCTCGTCGGCCACCAGCGTATTCGGCGCGACCAACGCGGGCGCGATGCCCGCCACCGCCGGATCGTGCGCCAGCGCCTGCGTCACTGGGCTGGCCGCCTCTTGCGCGTAGAGGTTGAGCGGGCCGACGCCGCCCGTCACGTCCTCATCCACCCGGCCCAGGTTGTAGACCGCCACCGTGCGCACGGCCAGCGTGATCGTGTCATCCACCGCCAGCGATGACGCGACGAACGTGGTCGCCAGCATCAGGCCAAAGACGATGAGCGCCGCGCGCAGCAGCCGCCGTGGCGCATTGCGCAGACCGATGCGCGCGAGATAGGGCGTCAGCAGCCCGCGCCCAACCAGCACGCAGACCGCCAGCGCCAGCGCCACCAACAGTGGTCTCGCCAGCGCGCTCGGCGAGAAGGTCAGCAGGCTGTCGGTGGGATTCATGCGCGCGGCCCTTTCGCCCTGGTGAATTGGCGGCTAGTCATTGATCTTGAGCGTCTGGCGAATCACGATGTCGAAGAACGCCGCCAGTTCGAGCGCTCCCAGCCGCGACGGGTGCAGGCCATCGTCGCTGATGTAGCCTGGGTGATTGGCTAGCCGCCCCCACCTGCTGGCGAGGTCAGCCAGTGTCGCTCCTTCAGCGGCGCAGGCCTGGGCGATGGCGCCATTCCATGCGGCCACCTCCGCACGCAACGTGACAGGGTCGTAGCCGCTGAAGAAGGGCAATTGCGCGAGGTCAGGCACATTGCCAACGAACACGTGCGTCCCCGGACTCTGCGCCTTGAGGGACGCCAGGGTCGCGCGCAGTTGCGATGCGTAGGTCGCCAGCGGCACATCATCAATGATGTCGTTCACCGCCAGCCAGAGCACCAGCGCCTGCGGATGCTGCGCGATGGCGACGGGCAACTCTTCCTGCTGCGCCTGGGCGATGGTCGCGCCAGGGACGCCGAGGTTGACAAGGTGGACGGGTTGGGGCAGGTCGCTCGCCAGTTGCGTCGGCCAACTTTCGCGGTCGGGGTCGTCTGTGCCGATGCCATACGCGTCGGATGCGCCCATCACCACCAGCGTCATCCCTGGCGCATTGCTGCCGACAGGGCTGGTTGGCCGCTGGGTGGGCGCCGCGCCGCAGGCCGCCAGCAAGAGACAGGCGAGCAGCGCACAGACCAGCGCGCCAAGTCTCCGCTGTGCGCCACTCACACGGCGCAATTGATCTGGAGCAAGCATGCGCGGCGCCTGTCACTCGCACTCCCAACCCGGCGCCGGGAGCGCATTGTGTGGATTGTAGCAGGCGCCTGCGCATCGCTGGTAGGTATCGCCGCGTGAAGACATTGGAAAGCCCCTCGCCCTCTGGGAGAGGTGTGAGGGTTCATGAACCAGAGAGCGGGTTGCGGTGGTAGTACCTGGCGAGCCACTGGCCCGCTGGCTTGCTGGTCTGGAGGGTGTCGCCTGCCCAGTTGCTATTGCTCGCCCAACTTCGCTGGCTCGTATGTGGCGTCATCGGCTCATCGCCATTCCAGAAGACGCCCTCCCACCACGGTAGTCCGTTGAAGGTCTCCAGCAGCGCCTGCATGTCGTTCAACTGCTCGATGCCATCCACTGGCGTCTTCTGGCCAATGGTCGCTCCCTGGCCAGCCAGCGCTGAGGGTTTGTCATTGGAGCCAGGGCTGCTCGCATAGCCAGCCGAGGTGAACAGGATCGGGCGCGCATACTTCGTGGAGACGGTAGCCAGCCGCTGCGTGATATTCTTCTCGCCGCTGGGGCCAGTTTGCAGCGTCCCATTCCACGCATGCTCCAGGCTCCCCACATCCAGGTCGGCGCTCAACTGCGTCAGCGAGAAGTAGGCGTCCACGCCGATGATATCCACCGCGTCCCACCAGGAGATGTTCTCAAACTCCGGCTGGCTTTCGCCACTCGACGCGCCATCGGAGTTCGCCGCGTAGATCAGCTTCCCAGTGTAGCCACCGCCCGGCTTGCCCACATGCTTGATAAATGTCGCATATTCCGGCGACCGCAGCGCATGGATGACGTGCCGCCACTCGCAATCGCGCCTGCCTGTGCAGGTAGGGAAACTCTCGCCCGGCACGCCACGATCAATGCCGTAGGGGTCGCCCTTGGCGGAGGTGTGGCTGGTGTCGGTCGTCACGTTGACCAGATCGTCGCCTATGATGAAGTAGGGCAGGTGGTATTTCTGCGAGAGCTGCGCGTAGGTGGCCGCGAACGCCGTGTAGTTATCGAACCAGGTCTTCTCCAGCGTGCCAACACTGCCGCCCAGCGTAAAATAGTTGTCGCTGGAACGCGAGTCGTACCAGACACGGCCCACCAGCGCCGCAGAGGTGTCGGAGCCAGAGAGACTCGCATCATATTGGCGCACCTGAAGCTCCAGAATCGGCAAGAGGCCCGCTTTGCGCGCATCCTGGATCGCCTGCTCGTAGTCGCTCTCTGGCAACGTGTCTTTGTCGTTCTTCTGGCCCGCGTGCCAGTCGAGTTCCGAGCCGCTGCGGATGGGCATATCGGCGATCACCGGGATGATGACCGCGTTCATGTGAAAGGTGTCGGCCTGCAAGCGCATGTTCTTCAGCGAGGCGGGGGCGGTGTAGCCGCCGCCCGACTGCGAGGCCGACCAGTTGTAGACGAAGCCCTGAAACTGCGCGGCGGCGGCGCTTGGCACACCGCCTCCTGCTTGCCCCTGCGCCTGCGCCACGATAAACCCGATGCCCGGCAGCAGCAGCGGCCCCGCTAGCAGCGATACCAGCAGCGCAGGCAGCATCGCCAGCGCGCCTAGCCGCAGCGCACGTTGATCGGGCGGGCGGCGCCCCGGCTCAGGCAGCGGCGAGGAGCCAGGCAGCAGCGGCGCGGGCGACAGTGGCATCCAGCGGGACCTCCTCACACGGAATTCGGATTGGTCGTTGGCGCGGCGCCGGACCTCACCCCCAGCCCCTCTCCTGCAAGGCGAGGGGAGCCAGATGTTCCTCTTCCCCCCCGCCCTGCGGGAGCGGGGGCCAGGGGGTGAGGGCGCGCCAGGCGCCATTGTCAACACCCCAAGCGGACGTGTTATCTCACCTGCGGCAATCGGACGCGCAGCGCCTCGACGCAGAAGCGTTCGGGCGTGGGGCTATCATAGCGCGCTCAGACAGGGAAGGCGAGTTTGCGGTACTTCTCGGCTGTTTCATACCAGGCCTCTTCTGAGAGGCCGAGCCGCTCGCGCAGCGTGTCGAGCGAGACCCCCGCGCGCAACTGGCGCACCGCGTAGATGTCGCGCAGCAATTGCAGCGTAACGCGCTTCTGGATGCCTGCACGGCGCACCGCCGAAGCCAGCACATAGTTGAGGTTGCGGTCAGTGCAGGTGAAGACGCGCTCCTGTGGCTGATAGCGCTGGGCGTAGCGCTGATACACCTCGGTCCAGGCGGCGGGCAGCTCCATGCGTCGCTCACGCCAGCGCTTCGCCTGCCCTGGAAAGCGCACTTCAATCGCTGGATGTTCCGGGTCGGAGAGATCAACATTGCCGGGCGTCAGGCCCATGACCTCTTCTTTCTTCAGGCCGGTGGAGAGCAGCAGCAAGACGAGCGCATGGCAGCGGACATCCTGCGCAGCGGCGGCCTCGATCCGCGCGACTTCATCTTCAAAGAGCAGTTCAGGCAACGGAGGCGCCGGGCGCGCCAGCGCGATGCGCTCCGTGGGGTTGCGCTCCAGCGCGCCAATCTCTTGCAACCAGCCGAAAAAGTTCTTGAGGAAGGTGATGCGCCGCGCCATCGTCTTGGGCGCCGGGCGGGTGTCGCGCCCGTGGCGCAGATGCTCCAGCCAGGCCCCGAGCCGCTCCTGCGTCACATCGCGCGCAGGGGTCGCGTAGCCGAGGAATTCCGTGAGCATGCGCAGATCGGAGAGGAAGCAGGTGATCGTGTAGGGCGAATGATCGGTGCGACGCAGGTGGTCCTGATAGGGCAAGGCGCAGGCGCCCAGCGCCGTGTCGCTCGATGGGAGCGCGATCTCGACTAGCGAGACAGGCGCCTGCTTCACCGGCGTCGCAGTGTCAGGGGCAAAGAGGCTGGGTTGTTCAGCGCCAGCGTGCGGCGGCGCGTGTTCCTCTGCCATAGTCCTACCTGCTGAGCATCTTGCCTGGGCGCCTTGCCTGGGCGCGGAGTCGCCAACCCCGAC
This sequence comes from Ktedonobacterales bacterium, assembly GCA_025936795.1. Classification (GTDB taxonomy): domain Bacteria; phylum Chloroflexota; class Ktedonobacteria; order Ktedonobacterales; family JADMIN01; genus JAKAIY01. The sequence goes on from JAICSR010000092.1 coordinate 9,769, forward strand.
CCGTCAGGAGCGCCTGCGCTGGAAGCCAGAGCGACCCAAGCCGCCGGACGCTTCTCGTCGGCAGTATGACCTATTTGGGGGAGTCATTGCAAGGCGAATTGTCAATATGACATAAGTACATGATGGACACTCGATGCAGGCGATAGCTCTCATTCCCAGCGCGCGATGCGGATGCAATGGAATCAGGGTTCTTTGCGGCGGACGACACACTGAAGGATAGCAGTATGGAGCCGACCACACCGACACAGCCCCCGCAGCCTGACACGGGCGATGCAGGCGAGGCAGGCGATGCGACACAGTCCACACCCACCGAGCGTGCGTTGGATATCGCTGAATCCTGGCTCGATAGTGTCGCGCAGACCACCTGCGGCGTCTGGTGGATGACCGACGCCGAGGGGCTGGTCGCCGGGCAGCGCAGCTTGAGCGCATACACCGGGCTGCCAGCGGAGACGCTGACTGGCGAAGGCTGGCTCAACGCGCTCGCGCCCGCTGATCGGCCTGCGGCGCGCGCGCAGTGGCGCGCCATGGTGGCTGCGCCAACCGCGACGGCGCCTGTGGAGGCGGCGTGGCGCTTTGTGCGGCCTGGCGAGCGGGTTGAATGGCTTGCAGCGCGCATACAGCCCGTGACTGTGGCGCCGGGCGAGCGGCCACGCTGGCTGTGGGTCGGTGGGCAGACCACCCAGGAACGCGCGGTGCGCAACATCGGCCTCTATCGCGCGCTCTTTGAGCAGACCGCGCAAGGTCTGGTGATGGTCAGCGCAAAGGGAGCGCCAATCAGGGCCAATGCGGCGGCGCTGCATATGCTGGGATTGACTGCGGGGCAGGCGCGCGGTGAGGAGCCGCTGCCCGCTGGCTGGCATGTCGCCCGCGAGGATGGCGCCCACGTGAGCGCGCCATTTCAAGAAATCGCCACCAACACGGCCAGCGGCCAGACCGTCCAGATGTATTGGCAGGTGCGCGCCGATGAGTGGCCCAAGAGCCGCTGGCTCAATGTGACCGCTAGCCCGATCAATCGCCTGGTGAGAGGAGCGCGCACACGCGCGCTGATCTTCCTGACGGATGTGACTGATCGCGTCCACAGGCGCCTGGCGATCCAGTCCATCGCCGAGAAGTCCACGGAGGAGTTATCCGAGCTGCGCGCCGCGCTCGACCGCATGGCCGACGCCTTCGTCGTGCTTGACTACGAGGGCCGCTTCACCTATGTCAATGCACGGGCGCGCGAGCAGTTTGCGCCAGGCGATGCGACGCTGTTGGGTCAGCGTTTCTGGGAGGTCTTTCCTGCGCTCGCCGGGTCAGAGATGGAAGAAGAATATCAGCGCATGCTGCGCGAGCCCAAGCCGAGAGTCCTCGAGACGGAGGTAAGCGCGGGCATCTGGTTTGAGGTGCGCAGCTTTCCCGCCCCCGATGGCATCTCGGTCTACATCCGCGACATCTCGGCGCAGAAGCGCACGATGGCCGAACTGGATGCAGCGCTGGCCCGCGAGCGCGACGCACGCGCCGAGGCTGAGCGCCGCGCCCAGCAACTCGATGCGGTCTTCGAGGCAGTGAGCGATGGCATGCTGGTGTTTGGGCCAGATGGCACGGCGCTACGTGCGAATCAGACGATGCGTCGGCTGATGGCCGCGCTGGGCCAGGACCTCACGCTCCCCCTCTCCGCCGACGAGTTCACGGCGCTGCTGAGTCGTTGCGGGGCGGATGTCGAGGCGCAATCCACAGCGGTTGGGCAGCCATTGCGCCGCATCCTGGCGGGCGAATCGCTGACAGGCGACCGCATGGTGGACCTGGTGTTGCGCATCCCCAACGCCCACAATCTCTATCTCAACATCAGCGGCGCGCCCATCCGTGGCAGCGATGGCGGCATTCAGGGCGCCGTGCAGAGCCTGCGCGACGTGACGGCCCATCGTGAGGCCGAGCGTGAGCGCGGCCGCACCCTCAGCCTGGTGGCGCACGAGTTGCGCACGCCGCTCACCGCCATCAAGCTCTCGCTTGACCTCTCGTTGCGCCGCGTCAGGCGCGATCTCAGCATTGAACCCAGCACACTCGATGTCGCCGTCTCGAGCTGTCTGCAACTGGAGCGCATGGTCAATGATCTGGTGGACGCCGCCCATGCTGAGCGCAAGAACATGGTGGCGGCAGTTGAGTCGTGTGACGCGGGCGCGCTGGCGATGCAGGCTGTCGCCGAGCAGCAGGCGGCCACTGAGAAGCAG